>JAHFHB010000124.1:0-1320 GCA_023247135.1 Candidatus Omnitrophota bacterium | reverse complement strand
CGCAATGTCTTTTAAAGAATGACTTTTATCCATGCTCTGTTTCTGCAGCAGCCGGTACGCTTCCGGCTCCGGGATCGCATGCCGTTTCATCAGAATGCCCTTGGCGCGCTCAATGCGTTTGCGGGCTTCCAGCGCCTCGACGGCAGAAATTTTCTCCGCCAAAAGACTGGTGTTTTCGATTGCCACGGCGGCCTGATTTGCGACGCCGACGAGAAGCTGTGTTTCCTCCTCACTGAATTCATGTTCCGTCGTCGTATAGCAATTTAAAACGCCGATCACTCTGTTTTTGATCATCATCGGCACGGAAATAAGCGACCGCAGACCTTCCGTTTTGGCGATATCCGGATATTTGTATCCGCTCTCAGTCGTGACATCGCGCACCACGATGGGGACTTTCTTTTGAACCACGCGTCCGACGACGCTCTCGCCCACCTTGATCGGCGGCTTTGTGCGGTAACGTTCACTCAGACTTTGCGTGGCTTTAATGACAAGTTCCTGTTTTTCTTCATCGAGCAGCATAAGCGAGCAGATTTTTGACCCCATCAGATCCGCCGTCATGCCCACCACCAAAAGAAGAATCTCTTCCACATAGCGGTTGGACGTAATCGCGCGGCTGACCTCGTACATAAGATCGAACCCTTTGAGTTTCTTTGATTTAACACCCATTTCTTCGGTCATATACAATTTTGTGGAAACCTCATCATAGATTGACTCATTACAACCCTCCCTGAGAAGAGACATAGCGCTACATGCACGAATCGTGCCAATGCAGAATTTATGGGCACCGGAGGGGGAGAATACGACGGGCAAGTGCGGTGTGGGCCACGCGCTTGGCACTTATCCTGGCTGGATAAGGCAGCATCCATGCATCGGCATGGAGCGGGATGCGGGAATCGAACCCGCCTGACTAGCTTGGGAAGCTAGGACATTACCACTATGCTAATCCCGCACAACAGGTCACCAGTTTAGCGCACCCTGAGGAAAAATCAATCGCGTCCGCTATAACGCCAGGATTTTCTTAAACATCTGCAGGCGTTCTTCAAGATCGTTCCGGCTGATGCGCCGCAGCGCCTCGAGCCCGAAGTCTTCAACGGTAAAAGACGCCATGATGGTGCCATAAGCCACGGCCTTTTTCAAATTGTCGAATCCGAAGTCGCCTGATTGCGTGAGGTAGCCCATCACCGCGCCCGCAAATGTATCGCCCGCTCCGGTGGGGTCAAAGACACTTTCCAAAGGGTACGCGGGCAGGGCAAAGAAACGGCTGCCCTCAAACACAAGTGCCCCGTGCTCGCCTTTTTTGATGATGACCCGGCCGGGCCC
>JAHFHB010000123.1 GCA_023247135.1 Candidatus Omnitrophota bacterium | reverse complement strand
TGCCACGCACCGGCCCGTCGAGCCGCTGCAGGTTGCAATTGACCACCCAGGTCAGATTGTCCAGACCTTCGCGGCCGGCCAGGCTCAACGCACCCAGCGTTTCGGGTTCATCCGATTCGCCGTCGCCCACAAAAGCCCAGACCCGCGGTTCTTTGGCACGATCGATAAATTTTCGCGCTGAAAGATAACGGCTGAAGCGGGCCTGGTAAATGGACATCACGGGACCAAGCCCCATGGAGACTGTCGGGAACTGCCAGAAATCCGGCATCAAATAAGGATGCGGATACGAAGAAAGCCCGCCGCCTTTGCCAAGTTCCTGGCGAAAATTGTGGAGTTTTTTGGCGTCCATGCGGCGCTCGAGGTAGGCGCGCGCGTAATTGCCCGGGGACGCATGACCTTGAAAGTAAACCATGTCGGCCGGCGTGCCGTCGTCCCCGCCACGAAAAAAATGATTGAATCCTACCTCATAAAGCGTGGCGGACGAAGCAAAGGTTGAAATGTGGCCGCCCAGGCCGTTATGAATGCGGTTGGCCTTGACCACCATGGCCATGGCGTTCCAGCGAATGTAACTTTTAATGCGGCGTTCCAGTTCACGGTCGCCGGGGTAAGCCGGTTCGGCATCAGCTGGAATGGTATTAATGTAAGGGGTGCTGACCCCTTTGGGGACGTTCATTCCGGACTTGCGCAGGCGGCTGGTCAGCTTCTCAAGCAAAATCCGCGCGTGTTCCTGCCCCTGATTCTTGAGAATACTGGCAAAAACGTACTCCAGGGATTCAAGCCAACGTTCTGTCTCGAGGGGATTGGACTCGGCCGGGTTTTCCATGGTTTCTGTCTTGGTTTGCATTGCTTGGTTGTTTTTCAATACAATACGGCCGCGGGACATGTAAGCCACGCTGCCGCAAGCCTCTTCAGGGGCTTCCGGATTGAGTAAAGATTTGTATTATCTCACACGTGTAAAGCTTTTTACAGTCAGACGAAAGGGCCGGAGCGTTACACCATGCACTCTCTCGACTTAACCTTTGACCATGCCGGGCATAACCTCGCCTGCGATGAAGCCCTGCTGGATCGATGTGAGGATCACTCAGACGGCGAAATATTGAGGTTTTGGGAACCTCAACAGCATTTCGTCGTGTTGGGGTATTCTAACAAAACCGGGGTCGAAGTGGCTATAACTTCTTGCCGGGCCGAGGGTATTCCTATTTTGCGCCGCCCGTCGGGCGGAGGAGCCGTTCTGCAGGGGCCCGGCTGCATGAATTACAGCCTGATTTTGGATACACACGCGCGCCCGGAACTCAAAAATCTTACTCAAACGAATACGTACGTTCTTCAGCGGCACCGCGATGCCCTGACTCCCCTGCTTTCCGGAAATCATCTGGAGGTGCTTGGGATCAGCGACCTTGCCCTCGGCGGGTTGAAGGTTTCGGGCAATGCCCAGCGGCGCCGGCGCCGGTATATTCTTTTCCACGGCACATTTCTTTTATCAGACTTTAACCTTGCGCTGATTCCCCGCTATCTGGCCATGCCGTCGCGCCAGCCGGACTACCGCAAAAACCGCGCGCATCAGGAGTTTGTCACCTGCCTGCCGCTTTCTTCCGCTCAAATCAAACAGGCGTTATGCCGCGTCTGGAACGCCCACACCCCGCTCGCCGAAAGCTCGATTCCGCACGCGGCGATTGACGCTCTGGTAGAATCCAGATACTCCCGCGATTCCTGGAACTCTAAATTTTAATTTTTTTCGCTGCGGACGTTCAGGAAGGTGCGGCTGAAAACGCCGGGGTCAAGGCCGAGGGTGCCGTGCAGGCTCTTGAGATAATCACTGGACTCCACGCGTGCAAGCATTTTGCGCGCATGCGCCAGACGGCCGCGCACGCCGAGATCGGAGGCCGCCTCAAGGTGGCTGGGCTTGGTGAGAAAGTCCTGTAAATACTTGATGTGTTTTTGCCAGAGCGCAATATCTGCGCGCTGTTTGGCCTGAAGCCTTTCGAGATACCAGGAAGACTTAAGCAGGGATTCGCGCGCAAAAAGCCCGCGCACTTCCGGGTGGCGGATATCCTGCCCGTGGAACTGGCCATCCACCATGATGTGCAGCAGCGCTTTCAGCGGCGGAATCGCAAGCTCGATACTGCCGTCGGCGAAGTAAGCCTCAGCCGCCGTTTTTCCGGCCTCGACAATGTTGTTCATGCCGTCGGCGAAAACATCCATGTTCTGCAATTCAGGCTTCAAAATTTCTTCGCTAAAAACCGCATTGGGATTGTTGAACATGCGGCCGAAAAACGCGAGCACAAAACGCATGGTGATGCGGTAACCCAGACGGCTGGCAAAAATGCGCTGACCCTTGTATTCGAAATCCTCGAGCCGCTCCAAATACCCGTTTTCAATCAGGTACTTGGGGTCGCGCTCGGCCACGCTCATGCGGCACCAGATCTCAGGCATCAGCAGACTGATGTCGTGATCCACGCGGATCTTCGGCCCCACATAACCGGCCGCCGAGCCAAAACCTTCATAACCCGTGAGAATGTAAGAGACGAGCGCATTGTTCAGATCCGTGACGGGAAGCAATGCGTTAAACGGGCCCTTGGTCAACGCGCCTTCGGACCCCGCGCCCGTCGTGGACGGCGATTTGCCGGTCACGCTCGCAATGAAATCCATAAAAAGCTCCGGCAGTTCCTGGTAATGAATCGGGTTGTAAACAGCCAGCGGACGCAGACGATGCGCGGGGTCGGGCGGATTGTTGCGCCGGCCCGGCAGCACGGCATTGACCGGGAAATACACCGGCTCACTCACCGGAACTTTTCTGGAAATGCGCGCGCCCATTTCCGCGAGATACGCCGAGCGCGGATTCACAAGATCAGGCCGGTCCTGAAGGTAACGCGGATTTTTGGACGGTTTGCCGTCGACCACGCGCGGATGCGCCGAAGAAACAAAATAGCCCTGTTTGTTCTCATTCACGATGCTCCAGATAAAATCGTGCATCGGCTCTGAAAACTGATCGATCCCCGTGGCATCCTCCACCATGTCGCGTGCATCTTCCAGAGTCAGCGGTTCAAAATTGGATAAAAAGACATCCTTGCCCGCAATGTCAGCCTCGGTCTGTTTATCAAAACCGCGGTGAATCGCATCATCGGGCCGCTGAAAAAGCCGGTACTCGCAATTGGCCACGATTTTCACAGACGGCTGGTCATATTCGGGATTGAGATGTTTGAGGTCGCGCGCCGGCACAACGACAGACGCGGTGATATCATCTTCGGCCTGAATCTTGACGGCCGCGTTGAAATCCTGCCGCAATTTAAAAGTCCGCCAGGCCCCGTCTTTTTCCATACCAACACGCAGATAGTTCGCCACGAGAGTTCTGTTATTGTATTTGAGCTCGTGCCCCATGTGCCCGTTGATGATGTCGACGTTAAAATGACTGCGCCAATTGTCGTTCCACTCAGGTTTGTAATAGCGTTTGACCACGAACACCAATTCGCGCACGTGCGGGGCAATCAAGTCGAGCCAGCGGTTGTAGGATTCGGTGTACTCCGCCGAAGGCGTCAACAGCTTGATCACGGAACCGAGCGAGCGCTCTTCGCTCAAAATCGGGCGGCTCGGGCGCTTTTCAGCGAAACTACGCTCAAAGCGGTCGCTGTAATCGCGGGCCAGGATCTCGGCAACCATGTCGAAGTCTTTATGGAAATCAGCCACGAATACTGGGCCATGAATGATCGCGTACTCAATCGATTTTGAAATTTCTGACTTGCCGCCGCCTGAAACCGTGCAGGGCTTGTGGCAAAGCGTTCCCTCCGGCACGGTGCCGACAAGGCGCCAGACGCCGCTGCCCGCATGTTTCTGCATTTCGATTTTGTAGCCGAACGGGTAGACGTAAGTCTGCCACGGCAAAAGCTTGATGGATTGCTCACGACCGCGGTACAGCCAGGTGATTTTTTCGTGTTTCACACTGAACTTGGCGTCGAGCGGCACATAAAGAATGTCCGGATATTTGCGGTCAATCGCGTAGCCTTCGGGCTTGACTTCCATGGCCGGCGCAAACGTTTCGGCCATTTCATCGAAGGGCACGTTGTTCTGCGGCATCTTGCTTTCCACGTGAAAGCTTTCGCCCAGCACGTAACTGGGAAACGCGGCCGCGCCGCCGGAGTGTTCTTCTTCGGCAAGCCCGAAAAGATTGGCTGAAAAACTGATCTGGGTCTTGACTTCTTTCTTGCAGTAGCCGAAATAATTATCCGCGATCAGCGTCACCATGACGCCGCGTTCATCGCGGCACGTCACCTTGAAGGAATCACCCCCGTTGTAGATTTCTTCTTCGGAAGCCCAGCACATGCCATCCTTGCGCTGACGTTCCGTCGCCATGTCCCAATGCGGCAGACCCAATTCCTTCTTCGTTAGATTCACAAGATGCGGCGCCAGAATCACACAGCCGGTATGGCCGGTCCAGTGCTCGACATCCAGGCCCGCGTCATTTTCCGGCAGGTACGGATCGCCGGCATTGCCAAAAATGGATTCCACAAAATCAAGATTGCTGACCAGGTTGCCGGGCGCAAAAAACCGGATTTCCATTGTTTTCAATGGCGTAAATCCTTTCACTTCCGGCACCACCATGGGGCGCATCATCAAAGAGACGAAAAGTTCCGCCTGTTTTTTTTGATCCGAGGTGTAGGGCAAACGCAGCAGCTCGCGCGGAGGACGAAGCGCTTCTTTAAGCAGATTGGCAAACGCAACGGGCGGCACCGCTTTCTTGTCATCAGGAATCGGCAGGCCGCCTTCGACAATGTGAAAAACGCCCTGTGTGGTACGGCGGTCGCTTTTGGGGTTATGCAGCACACCTTGTTTGAGGCGATAGGAATTAATGATGTTCGATGAAAAAACATCACTGGCGGCCGGCAGTGAAATCATGCGCGCAATGCCGTAAAAATCCAGCGTCAGCGTGTGCACCGGCAAACGCACTTTCTCATCCAGCACGGCATCTTTCAAATAATCGTCGATGAAATTTTGAATACGGCGGTCGGCCGGGCAGAGATAATTGAAAAGCAGGCGGTCTTTTTCCTGATAATTGCGCAGAAGCGGCTGGGCGATTTCAATCAGATCATCGCCGCGGCCCACGATGGGCTGGTCGAGCGAAGCCAGCTTTAAATTAATGTACTGCAATAATTTATTCTTATCGCTCGGGGCGGTATAACGGAATGCGGCTGAGCCTGGCTGTTCTGCGGAGTCCACTGGGCACCTCGGTTTGCCTGTATCATACCAGAGCCCGCCGGACCTCGCAACCCGGGCAAATCTTAATAAGCCCCGCCCCTTGGGCCAATGGACACGCCCAAGTCTGGTTTCAGAAGCCTGCGAGCTTAAAAAGGGGACAGGCTACTTTTTGGTGTGTAACTTCAAAAAGTAGCCTGTCCCCTTTTTCGTTGCGTTACGCGGCGGACTTGACGGCTTCTTTGGCTCTCATTTCCGTCACAAAATTAAGCATTTTGAAAACGGCATTTTCAGAAACCGCCAGGTTGTTTTGGCCGTCCGCCTGGAAAAGGTCCGGAATATCCTGGATCTCTTTGGCAAAAGCAACCAGGCCCTGCTCTTTGATGAGCGCCGCTTTAAGCAGGGCATTCACGGAAGCACCGGGTTTGGCGAAAGCGACATAACGCGCCGCAGCAAACTGCAGCAGCGTTCTGGAAAACTGCGTCAGCGCCAGATCAGCGGGAGTCACGATCTTTTTCGAATCTAAATCATGGTTCGCACCGATGCCGGTCATGCCCTCACCCACCGGCCGCCCCATCGCATCATAGATCACGGGCAGCTTACCCTGCGCCGGGCCCAGATAAATACTGGCGTTGACCCGGGCCAAATTGGGAACCTCTATACGATGGAGATCCGCAACACCTTGCCGGCCCAGCTCCTTGCCAAAGGTTTGGCGCTGCGTTCGGTCGGCACTGGCAATTAAAAGCGTGTTCTGATTGTTGGCCAGCTGCTGCGCGATAACCCGCGCCATAAGCGCCAGCGTCCCCAGATCTTCTGCGCCGGTAAAATTGACGGCAAAAGCCCCGCCCTCTGAAATCTTTTGATCGGGAGCAAACGCCTTGAGCACCGCAGAATTGAAGTCATTGGCCACATCTTTATTAATCGTATTCGTGGTGCCTTGGCTTTCGACAAACGCTCTCACCTCACGATGCAAAAAGTCCGTCGCTTCCGGAATTGAGACGCCTCCGTTTTTTTTCATGGCTTCAAGCTTTGTCGCCACGTTCTCCCAAAATTCCTGCGGCGACAATGCTTCGCCTTTCGCGAAT
>JAHFHB010000122.1 GCA_023247135.1 Candidatus Omnitrophota bacterium | reverse complement strand
CACGTCATTCGCCAAAAAATTTATGTGCAGTCGCTCATGCCGGCAGAGATTCCTCTGGCCGGTGAGCGCGTACGCGTTTTCGGCAGCCTGCAGACTCCGAGCGCCGCAAAAAATCCGGGGGAGTGGGACTGGGCGCAGCATCTGACGCAGCAGGGGATTGGCATTCAAATGACGGGCTCGGGAACGGCGGCATTCCAGCGGATCGGAGTGGGGAGCGCCGGCCTGTTTCAGATTCAGAGAATTCGCCGCGTTCTTTCGGATATTTTTGAATCAAGATGCCGGCAACCTGCCGAAGACCGGTCCTGGCAGTCGGATTTTTTTGTGCAAACGGCTCCGCGAGTTTTTCAGGCTTTGCTCATTGGGGAGCGCAGCCGCTTTCCCGCGGATTTGGCCGAGCTGATGACGAATACCGGCACGTCCCATTTGATTTCAATCAGCGGGCTTCACATTACTCTTGTCGCAGGAAGTTTTTTTCTGGCCGGGTTGGCGCTGGGGCGGCCGCGCTGGCAATGCGCGCTGGCGGCTTGCGCGGCGGCTCTGATTTATGCGGCCGTGGCCGGTGCGGATCCTCCGGTGGTGCGCTCCGCCGCGATGGCGGTCTTTTTTTATGGGGCGGCCGCGGCATCGCGTTCAGTGCGGGTTTTCAATATTTTCTTTCTGGCACTGGGGATCGTTTTAATTCTAGACCCTTCTTCGTGGAGATCGATTTCATTTCAGCTTACTTTTCTATCGGTCTTCGCGCTTTTATGGCTGCGGGTGCCTGCCGTGCTTGAAAGGCGGGTCTGGATCGAGCCGGTGTGGAGTTCGCTCGCTGCGTTGGCCGGCACCGGGCCGGTGGTGCTTTGGTACTTTCAGAATTTTTCGCTTGTGGGCCCCGCTGCGAATCTTTGGGCCATTCCCTTTTTCAATGCAGCCTTGCTGAGTGCCTTGATGTTCCTGGCCGCAGCTCCCGTGGGAGCCGCGGCGTCTCTTTTTTTCTGGCTGGCCGCCGCGTGGCTGCGCGCGGGCCTTTGGGGTCTCGAGGTGCTTGCGCACATCCCTTTTTTTTATCTGACACTGTCCAAACCGTCTTTGATCCAGCTCTGGCTTTACTACGGCTTTGGAGTTTTCTGGAAGGTCAGCGCCAGCGTTGCACGCACCGGCTTTTTAGCGCGGCTCCGGTCTTGGGCCGCCGCAGGCTGGATTCTCGCGGCGGTTTCCTTTTTTGCCGTCTGGGGGCGCCCGGAATTCGGAGCCACTTTTTTTGACGCCCAGCCGCAGGGAATCGTGCACATCCGCGGCGGCGGGCGCGACTGGCTTTTGCTGCCCGCCGGGCGGTATGCGCCGGGTCTTGTCAAGCGAACACTGCGGCCCTATTTGAAATCGCAGGGAATTCACAAGCTGGAGATTATTCTGACGGATTACGGCAGCGGCCCGGAAAGAACCCTGCGGGAATTGACGCGGGATTTTTCAATTCGGCTGATCCACGGGCCGCCCTCTAAAAAAGTTTTCAATTTTTTTCAAAACAACGGTTCTTTGCGGTTTTCGCAGTGGCGCCGCCTTGCGCTCATGCAGTCGGGGAAATTTTCGATCACGCCCGGCGGTGCGGCGGGGCATGAGCGCTTTCGCCTGGACTACGGGTCTTTGAAGCTTTGGATCGAAGCGGGGAAACCACCGCGCTGCGACGGTGTCAGGGGGGTGATGCTTTCGAAAATGCCGGAGCCTTCAAAGGCGTTTTCCATCAAGCTCTAGCGAGGGGGGTGGTTAGGTTGGCAATTGACACCCGGCGGTTGGCATGCTAACATTGACAAAATTCATGCAAAGTGAGGCAAAGAAAGAAGTTATGAAAAATTTACTCAAGAAGGCTGTTGCCTTCTTTTTTGTTTTTTCGCTATTACAGCTTCCCGCGAATGCTTACTGGGTGTGGTCGCCGGAGCAGGGCAAGTTTGTGAATCCGGACGGCGTTTCACAGGATTCCGCCGAAGAGCAATACGACTACGCCATGCAGTTCTACAAAGAAAAAAACATCGACGAGTCGCTCAAGCAGCTCGAGAATTTAATCAAAAAGTATCCGGCCGCACGCATTGCCTCGGAAGCGCAGTATCGCCGCGCAACGATTTACGAGGAAAAGGGCGATTTCTGGAAGGCCTATCACGTTTATAAAGACCTCGTCGAATCGTATCCCCACAGCGACCGCATCGAAGAAGTGATGGAGCGCGAGTTCAGAATCGGAAATTTATTCCTTTCCGGAAAGAAAGCGCGCTGGATGGGGCTTGAAATTCTGCCATCGCTTTCCAAGGCGGTGGAAGTGTTTCAGCATATCGTGCAAACTTCGCCGTATGGGCCTTACGGCCATGAAGCACAATTCCGGCTGGGCCTTGCCTATAAAAAATCGGGGCAGTTTGCCAAGGCCATGGAAGCTTTCCAGTATTTGATTGAGCAGTATCCACAGAGCGAGTTTGTGCCCGAAGCGCGTTATCAACTGGCTGAAACTTCCTTTCTTAATTCTACGGCAGCCTATCGCGATGAGCGCGCCCTGGAACAGGCTTCGACGGCCGTGGGGCATTTCCTGACGCGTAACCCCGATGAAGCCGGCGCTGAAAAAGCGGCGAAGCTTCAGCAGATGATCGATGAGAAAAATGCCGAAAAGAGTTTTCAGATCGGGCAGTACTACGAGAAGGGGCGTTATCTTGACAGCGCCATGATCTACTACCAGGATGTGGCCAAGCGCTATCCAGAAACCAAATGGGGCGCCAAGGCGACTCAGCGCATGCAGGCGCTGAAACAGCCCGTTTCCTACCTGAAGGGGCAATCGGCTGAAATCGAAAAGGCGCTGGCGGAAGTCCGCGCCCGCCAAGCCCGGCTGGGCAATAAAGATTCGGTTGAGCGCGACGTCTTGAAACGCGAGATCGAACGGCTCGAACAGCGGCGCAAGTCCATCGAGCAGAATAAACATGAAAGCATTGAGGCCCGCCGGGAAGATCTCAAACGGCGCGAAGGCGAGCTGAAAGAAAAGCTGAAGAAACTTGCGGAAAAACAAAAACTGCTTGAAAAGAGCGCTGGACCGCTGGTCGGTCAGCCTCGATGAAGAAAAAACGCGTTTGGCGGACGAGCGTTCGCAGCTGCAGGCCTGGCAGTCTGATCTTGGAATCCGCGAGCGCGGCCTGACGCTGGATTTCCTGCCGTTTATCGGCGAAGGACCGACCGAGCTCGAAAAAGTGCGCCGTGTCGGAGCCAAGAAATACTACGAAATTTCCGGTGAAAAGAAAGAGCTTCTTTCCGAAAAAGAACTGCTTTACAAGCATCACGGTGAAGTGGTGACTTTTTTGCGGTCGCACGGCTTAAAACCGGCGGCCATTCCGGCATTGCCGGCTCATGCGGCCGCAGCTTCTTCGGAACCGGGTCATTTGACGGCGGCTGAAGAGGAACTGCGCGGGCTTGAGAAAGAATACGATGCCAAGAAGGAAGCGTACGAGAAAAAATACAGCAGAAAGAGCTTGCTGGAGTGGGCTGCGGAACCGGCTCAGCTTGTCAGCCGTTCCCTGGATAAAATCAATCCCTTCAGTGAGGCTCCCGGAGAAGCGCTGGAATCCAAGAGTCTCGAAGAACTTTTAGAGCGCCGCATGCATTTACGTGAACGCTTAGCGAGCGAGCAGGCCGTCGTGGATACGCTCAGTCAGGCGTTTAACACCGAGCTGGCTGTCCAGGAACAAAAACGGATTATGACGCAGATGCAGAGCCAGAAGAAGGACGACGGCATGGATTTGCGTCACCAGATCAAGGGCCTGGAGAAAGCGATTCGCGCGGATTATCGCGAGATCGAGGACGGCCACCAGCGCAAGAAGGCGCTGCTGAAACAGCTGGACACTGCCTTGGGCGCTGACCGCCTGGCGCAGGGAAGTGCGGCCAAAACCGCCCGCATCGCGAGTTCGCCGGTCACCGGGCTTTATCATTTTTCCCGGGCTTTCTTATTCGGCCGCAGACCCAAGGATTTAAAGCTGACTCAGAGTTCGACGAAAACCGTATCCGCGGAGGAAGCATCCGTGATTCACGAACTGAAACAGAAAATCGAATTGGAAAGCTTGCTTGTCGAGGGGCGTTACGATCAGATTTTAAAGCAGCAGCGGCAGCTGGAAGCTTTAAAAGCGCAGGCGTCGCTTGCCGGCGGCTATAAGTTCCGTTCAGCCATGGTCAAGGTCCCGTATGGTTTCATCCGCGAGGCACTGGAAAGCGCTGATCGGCTCGTGCCGAAAAAAGACCGTCAGGAAACGCTGATTCACTTGATGGACAAGGAAACCCGCGAATTGGAAGGGTTGAAGTCCGAACTCAAAACGCTTGAGGAGTTCATTGCCAAGAAAACCCCGGCAGCCGCCAAGACACAAGCCGCTCTCGCTTCTAAGCCGGTGAAGAAACAAGCGCCGCGCGCGGCAGATCAGGAACAGCCGGGCGAAGAGTCGCAGCTGCGCGGCGAGATTCAGGCGCTGGCCGGAAAGATTTCAGAGAAACAGGCCAACTTTGTGCGCCGCACGGGCCCGGACGCCGCGCTCGAAGAAGAGGATGCGGCACCGTCTGTCGCGCCGGAGAAAACGAAGATCGCGCCTGCGACGCTGAAGGTTTCGCCGAAAGACGTCAAAAAACTTAAAAAAGAACTGAACGAGGTCGAAAAAGATATTTCGAAACTGATCACGAAAGAAAGCCATCTGGATCATGAGGAAACGACGATTCTCGAAAAGCGCATGCTGATGATCGATCAGTTTATCCAGAAGACGCGTTCGAAAGCAGGCGCGCAGGATTTGCTGGCCGAGCGCAGCCGGATTGAGACCCGCCTCAATGAGTTGAAACTGCGGCGGGATTTTTTGACCCAAGAACTCGGACGCTTCCATCCAACGGAAACCGCGAGCCAGGTTTCGTAAACACCCGCAAGGAGTCCCATGAGGTTTTTTTCAGGCAGACGGTTCCTCGCTTTCACGCTTGCTTTTTTGACCCTGGCGGGCTGCGGGTATACCCGTAAAAATGCCTTACCGGAAAACTACAAGTCCATTTACGTCAAAACCGTGATCAACAAGATCCCGATCGCCGAGCTGATTGCCTACAAGCCGGGACTCGAAATCGACATCACCAATGCCGTGGTACGGCGTCTGCAGAAAGACGGCAATTTAAAAGTGGCGCGCAGCCCCGAAGAAGCAGATCTGGTTTGGGAAGCGGACCTGACGCATTTTGATCAGGAAGGATTGAGGTTTTCGCGGCTGGAAACCACGCAGGAATTGCGCAACTATCTCGTGATTTCGATGCGCTTGATCGAGCGCTCGACGGGGCAGATTCTTTGGGAAGAACGCAATTTTTCCGGGGATGCCGATTACTTCATCAGTCAAATTCGGGACCACGCACGCGATGAAGCGGCCGACAGGGCGGTGGCGAGTCTGGCCCGCAATGTGGTCGACCGCATCGTGGAAGACTGGTAAACGAGCGGGCGCCCCGGACTTCGGGAGTTTGTGTGAGCATCGCGGCCTACTGGGTTGAAGGCGACCCGTTTTTTTGCGGAGAAAAAATAAGGGAAGCGGCCGCTTCGCTGGAAAAAGAATCCGGAACCCTTGAATCTTCCAGCGTGTCGCTTTTGGACACGCCCCCTGCCGAACTTCTCTCCCGAGCCCTCAGCAAACCTTTCTTTTCAGACCACCAAATTTTCACGATCACGGACGTCCAAGAATTAACGGACGAGGACGTCGCGGCGTTCGGCGCCTATCTGAAAAACCCTGCGCCTTTTACGACCCTGCTTTTCCGCTGTGAAAAAGCCGACGACGGCAAAGCGGCGGATAAAATTTCAAAAGAAGGCGCGGCGCTGGCGGCGCTCATTCAAAAATCCGGAGGGCCTATTTTTCAGGCGGATGCGAATCAGTCTCCGGCGCTCGGCCGTTTTATTCAGGACAAACTCAGGCGTGCCGGGAAGACGATGGAGGCACCGCTTCTGAAAAAGCTGGAGCAGGAGTGGTCGGATTTTCCGGCGATGCTGGATTCGCTGCTTGAAAATCTCATTCTGTATGCCGGCAGTGAAAGGAACATTACGCTTGAAATGGGAACCCATTTCGAAGAAGCGGCCGCCCGCGGCGACCGGTTTCAGCTTTTGGATGCGGTCACCGAAGGGCGGGCTGCGGAGGCCCTGGCCATGATGGCGCGGCTTTTGGACGGGGAAGACGAAGCGCCGGCGCTGATCTCCTTTTTAAGCGGTCAAATCAAACTGTTTGTGCAGGCACTGAGGATGCGGGCCGAAGGCCTGCCGGATCCGGAGATCTTCGCGCGCCTAAAATTTTCTTCGGGCCGGGC
>JAHFHB010000121.1 GCA_023247135.1 Candidatus Omnitrophota bacterium | reverse complement strand
GCCCGTCCGCGCTCCACGGCTGCCGGAAGATACAGACCCGCGGCTCACGGGCAATTTGATTCAGGCAGCGCGCAACGGCGAAACAAAGCAGATTGCGGAACTTCTCGACAAGGGCGCAGATGTCAATGGGCGGTTGGCCAACGGGCTCACGCCGATGGTGGCCGCGGCTGAATCTTCCAGGCCGGCCGCCATGCAGCTTTTACTTGAAGGGGGCGCCGCACCGGACTCACTGTCGGAGTTTGGCATGACACCGCTGATGATCGCGGTCCAGAATGGCTCCAAAGACCTGGTCGCCCTGCTCTTGAGCTATCATGCCAGCCCACTGCGCCAAAACGTGGTGGGACAAAATGCCTGTCAGATGGGCCAGGCTTCGGCCGATGCCGACATGCGGGCACTCTTCCGTTTTTGTCCCGCCCACCCCGCCAAAGAGTAATTTTTTACAAGGAGAGCGGCTGCGTATCGTCAGCCGAGGGTTTGAATCCCTTGGTGTAGGTCTGCATGGGTTGCTGGAAAAAATCTTTGTAGAGGCTGGCCCAAACGCCAAGGTTTTCAGCAATCAGCGGTCCCACGCGTTCACTTAACGGCCCCCTGAGGGCGGGATTCTCGCCGCACGCGGAAAAAATTTGTAAAAAAAGCGCGGCGAGCGCAAACTGCCCCGAACCCACGTTGTTTTTTTCGGCCGTCAGCGCGCGGCTGTGTTCCCGCAAAGTTTCCGAGGCCCCAGCCCCCGCCTTTTTCAGGTTGAGTTTCAACCCCTGGCAAGCCTCGCGAAACAACTTCCGGTAAAGCGTTTCCGCGTTCTCACGAGCTTCCGGCCCCGCCGCAATCATGACATGCAGCGGAAAAAGAAATCCGAAAACACGCGCGTTAAACTTTAAACGGTCATCCGGCTTCAAGCCGGCCTGACCGACAAGCCCAGTGCACTCAGATTCAAGAGCCAGCATCCGCTTACACGCGTTTTCGAAAATTATTTTTTGCCGGGCATCCAAAACAAACGGCTGTTTGCAGCCGTCATTGACGGGAAAAAACTGCTGCAGAAAATTTTTCATGCCCGCACCCCCGCGCCCACCAGCGCCGCCCCGATCACGCCGGCAGAATCGCCCAACACATGACGCACCACAGGCGTTTCAAGGCTGTCGGAAAAAACCTGCTTTTCTATTTCCTGATACCCCACCGTATAGAGTTCCTCAAGGTTAGAGACTCCGCCGCCCAGGACGATCACGTCCGGGTCCAGCACGTTGATCAGGTTAGCAACCGCCCGGCCGAAGTCTTTGAGAAAACGGGCAAAAAACTTTTTGGCGAAAATTTCGCCGGCACGCGCCCGCGCCACGATTTCTTCAAAACTCTTGGTCTCACCGGTATCCAGTTCAAAACGCTTTTGCAGACCGCCGCCGCTGATCAAGGTTTCCACACAGCCCCGAGCGCCGCAGTAACACAACGGCCCCTGGGGGTCGATTGCCATGTGCCCCCATTCCCCGCCGATCGACTGCAGGCCACGATGCAAACGCCCTTGAATCACGAGCCCCCCGCCGCAGCCGGTACCCATAATGATGCCAAAGACCATGTTTTTACCGCGCCCCGCGCCCAGCGTTGCTTCTGCCAGCGCAAAGCAATTGGCGTCGTTTTCAAACACAAGCGGCACGCCCAGTTTCTTTGCAAGATCCGCGCCAAGCGGTTTTGCGTTCAGGCATTGCGTGTTGGAATTTTTAAGAAGGCCGGTTTTGGGCGAAATAGCACCGGGCGTTCCGATTCCAAGGGTGGGTGGGTGTGATCCTGCGGCTTTGAGCAGTTCTGCGTAGAGCCCGGCAATCCGGTCCAAAATGCCGGCATAACCGTTTTCCTGCCGGGTAGGGATTCGCTTACGGAATGTTTCGTGCCCGTTTTTATCCAGCAGAATACCTTCGATTTTCGTTCCGCCCAGGTCGATCCCTGCACGCATACAAAATCCTCCATCGGTGGCACGGATTATAACCGGGGCGAGGACGGTGCGCAATGCGCAGGCTAAGGCGCGAAACTAGGCGGCGGTTTCGACAAGGGCCTGACGCGTGAGATCGCGGCTGATCAAGGCGCTGAGATTCACCTCAAAATCGCGGCCGTTGGGGTTGGCAAAAAGGCCTAGATCGGGAACGCTTTCAAGCAAGCGTGTGTAGCGAAGAGCCGCGTCATCAATAGCCCGGATGTGCGCCGCGGCCTGAAAAAGACGCGGCAGGAGAAAAATAAGTCCTGTCAAATCAAAATCCGAAAGCCCTTCGATGCCCACCACAAAATTGGGATTCGCCTCCAGCCGCGCGGCTGAGTCGGGTTTGCCAAGCAGGGAGACAATGCCGTATTGGAGTTTTTCAGCCAGCGCAGGCGTCTTGGCCGGCTCAATGATTCCCAGCAGTTTTGCCAAAACATCCGGCTGGGTAAACGCATCCGCCCGCCGCTTTTCCAGCGCCGAAAGACCGGCCGCCCGGTTATACTCGACAGTCTTTCCCGCTCTCGCGTTTTGCCGCAGTAAGCCGTCGCGAATGTCCTCAAGCAAACTTCCATCCGCGGGTACGTAAATCAACGGTTCCGAAATTTTATTTTTTACCCGAACCCGTTCCAGCGCATTCAGCAAAATGAAAAGCGCGCGCGGGTTTTTGGCAAGCAAGGCGCGGAACCACTCGGCGCCGATCATCAGCCGGCCCTGGCTTTCTGCGGCTTGGGTAAGCTGAAGTTCAAATTTCTCCGTAGCCTGCAAACGCTGCAAGCCAAAGGCCTGCCGCAGCACGGAACCCGCCGGGGCATCGATCGTATGCGCCGGATCGCGCCCCAGCAAAAGAGCCAAAAGCCGCGTCAGCTGGGCCGTATCCAGAACATCGTAAAGCCGGAGGGGAAGCATTTTCTGCCGTAAAGCAAATACCGGACGTACCGTTCCCGCGATCAAATCCAGATTGGGAGTTTGAGGCTCCGCCGGAACCGAGATAGCGTTGTCAGGGTTTTGCGCAATGCGCATTTCGGAGCGGCGTGATATCAACAGGGTGTATTCAACCTTGGCGGCCTCACGCACCACTTCTTCCTTGCGCTCGCGAGTCTTAACTTCGTCCGCTTTGAAGGCTTGGTCGAGTCCGCCCGGTTCCAAAAAAAGGGATTGCTTCATCGTCTCATCCACTTCAGCCGCTTTATGAATATCCACTCCCCAGTGAAAACCGGCATAGTTCCCGTTATCATCAAGTCTAATCGCCTCATTCAAATAGTCTTTAAGATCGGGACGCACATGTGAATTTTCAGCGGTCGGAGCTCCGGGAATTTCAAGATACGCCGCCAACAAGTCCCTCAAAATACTAAGGCGCTTTGAAAATTTGGCCGCATCCGGACTGCCCGAGTTGACGGACTTCGGTATAAGCTCCGTCAGAACTTTTTCCACCATTGTTTTTCGTTCGGCATCCGGCAGGTAGAATGCGCCGCGTTTACGAATATCCCCGCCCGCTTCTTTAGTGCGGCCGTAGTAAAGCGAATTAATCAGTTCCCCGATCTGACCGTCGATCACTTCCCGCGACTGTCCCGTAAATCGTTTCAGAGCAGTCGTCGTATTAGCCCAATAACCTCGAATCGAAAGCGCAGCGCCCCAACGCACGGACTCATTTGGCAAGCCCACGGCGCGCATCTCAGACCGTTGTAAACCTGTCGTTCCAGCGAGCTGGGGTTGAACGACTTTGAGTTTTTCGCGGACTTCCGCAAGGTGCGGATAGTCATAGGCCAAAACACCGGCGGCATCTTGTAAGAAAGCGGCGAGGAGCGGCACGCGCACCGCCCAGGAATTATCCGTCGAAGCAGCATTCTGGACGATGGCCAGTCGGTTTCCTTTGCTTTTCAAGGCAGAAACAGCCGCGGCAAAAGCCTGCTGGAGTGCATTGCCCGTGAAATCATCAAAAAGAAATCCATCGCCTGTTTTATCGCTCTCATTAAACGGCGTGACCGTATTGGCAATACCACCGGTCCGCCGCCCCACCACCGTGGCTCCGGCCAGAAGCGCCTGAAGCTGGGCAATGCCGCCCGGCTCTTGTTTGGAGGGCATCAGAAAACCGTCTGAACCCAGAAAAATTTTCTCAGGCTTCACAAAAGCTGGATGAAAAACCAGTCTTCCGGCATAGCGGGCATCGCCCGCCAGCGCAATCATGGCCTTTTTAAAAACATCTTCCGGACTGCCGGGATCGGTATCCGGCACCGAACCGGCAATCAAAATCTGCGCGTCCGTTTCATCCAACATGCGGCGCAGTCCGTCGGTTAAAAGTTCAATCCCCTTTTGTTCAGCCAGCCGGGCGACAAGCGTAAATAACGGACGCGGAGCGCCCACTTCAAGCCGCCCGTAGTATTCCGGCTTTCCGTGAACCACCGCCGCCGGATCCGCATACTGCCGCTGAAGCTGTAATTTTAAAGCCGCTTTGTAGTCCGGCAGATTGTGCAGGTATTGGTCTTCAAAAGAATCTCCGGTAAACGCTGTGTACGCAGGAAAGCCGGCGGCTGCGCGGCCCATCGCGTCATAATTGCGGCGCCAGAGCTCGCTGTCCAAACCATTGCTGATGCCCCCCAGACTCGCGGCCCGGTCCTGTAAAAGATGTTCCAGACCGCTGATGCTTCCCGGCCGCAAATTCTCCAGAAGGTACCCGGGGCTGACCATCAAACCTCGATGCGCGTGATAAAAAGCGGCTTGAACAAGATTCATACGGCTCGGGTCCTGCGGATCTGAAATGCCGAAGAAATGCTCACCGCCGATATTCAGCATGGGGAAAATATCCACTCCGTCCTGGGTCGTGTAAATATTCATCTGGTACGGCCTGCCCAGGTTATGCCCGACGGCAACGGTCTGCGTCCCCTGAAGATGCGGGTCATTTTGATACGAAATATCAAACGCATTCGTTCGTAAATACAGAGGAATCAGGCTGGCCATCCAGTCGTTGGTAAAAATAAAGTCCGGATGGCGTTCGTAGCGGCGCGCATATTCCAAAGCGCCGCGTGATAAAAGAATCGCAAGTTCAAGACTTTGTGCGCCGCTCAGATGCCCCGGGTACAGCACGCCCGTCTGCTCGGGCGCATACAGATAAACTTCTTCCAGATCGCTCCCCGCGTTACGGTGCCGGTACACGTCCACGGAAATATTGCGCGCAGAGCCCGGCAAATCCTGATGCGAGTCAGCGAAGCGCCGTGGTCCGATTTTCACCACAAGCGGAGCATCTTCATGCTGAATCAGCCCCCTCTCAAGCATCTGTTCCGCCGAGAGGTTTTTGCCATTTTGCCCGGCCGCTCCGGTCTGTGGATCCCTGTAAAGAAAACTGACGATGCTGACACTGGCGCCCGCGCGCGCCAATTCCGGATAAAGCTCGGTCACAACATCAGCCATCCCGCCCGCCTTGGCGTGTTTGGCTTCCGGCGAAACGGTCATCAAATCTCCGACCCCTAAAAAGCGAATAGCTCCCAGCGCATCATGCGTGGCGGTTTCATCCCGGGCACCCGCGTCCCGCTCCTGCAATATTTGATAGTACTCGGATACTTTCCGACGCAAATCCGCGTCATCCCGCGTCACCTCAAAAAGCATTACGTTGACGATACCCGCCAGCATGCCGGCATCACGCGCCAGTTTTTTCAGTTCATGCACGGCCTGGATAGTTTTTTCGAGGTCTTGAGTCACCGCTTCTTTCAGGAAAAGAGCGGCCGCATTATGAGCCGCTCGTGTTTCTTTAAATTCCGAGTTGTAGGCCGCCAGCGCTTTTTGAAGCACCGAGGCCGATGGCGCCGTGCGCATTTCTGCGCGGGCTTTTGGCTCAAGTAAACTCAAATAACGCTGTATCTGGCCGTCTGGCAAACCGGCGAGCCGTAAAGTCCGCAGAGCGACGGAACGTTTCACGTCGAAAATCTGCCGCGCCGAAACATGGTGGCGTTCCAGCACGGCATCCGGCAACCCAAGAAAATCCGGCGTTTCAAACGTACTGCGTCGAATTTCGCGCGGCGGGAATTTTTCAAAAAAACCGAGCGTGTGAAAATACGAATCTTTCGAGGATTTATCCGTGACCAGCTTGGGCAGCACCTGGACATAGCGGCAGTTTTTTGACGTGAAATAAGCTTGAAACGGAGCCGCATGAAATCCACCGGTCACCACGACAATCCGCTTCGCCCGGGCCTCCCGGATCAAGCGCTCCGCATTCCGCAGCATGTCCCGGTCGCGTTCCTCGGTTCCCTGGTAAAAACGCATGGCAACGGCGTAAACTGGATCAAGCGCGTCCGCCTGGAGAGCGCTCTTTGGCCGTTCCCCGCTGCTTACAGCCGCCGCCCGTTTTTCCAGCATGGCAGGGTGAACATTGTCGCCGCGCTTG
>JAHFHB010000120.1 GCA_023247135.1 Candidatus Omnitrophota bacterium | reverse complement strand
GGATTTCTTCCGGCGTGCTGCCCGTGCCCGATTCACGCGCAATCACCGCCCCGGCCGCAAGCTGCATGAACACGGAAACAGCTTCGAGCATTTCGGGATCCGCAACGGAAAGGCCCGCATGATCTTCGAGCAGCTCAACCGGAACGAGCCGATCATTATTTTGCACGTCACCGGCAGGCCGTACCGCGTTCGGTAGTTTGGTCTGGTTTTCCAGCACACGCACCCTGTTTAGATTCGAGAGAAGCTCCAGCATGCCGGAACCAAGCTCCGCCGCGCCACCCTCTTCCGCAATCTCCCGCCGCTGCTCGGGGGTCCCGGCAATCAAGGCATGTTTTACAGCGCCCGCGTCACGCAGTTGACGGATTGCCGCAATCAAATGCATGGCCAGCGTTTTACCATCCTTCGGACCGAGTGTCACCCCGACCGCAAAGCCGCCGTTGAAGTTTTTAAAGTCGGCCGCCAGATTATCTTTTACGATATCCATCAGCAGGTTCGAATCTTGCCGCCGGATTTTCGTCTTTTGAATACTCTCCAGTTTTCGGGCCACGATCTCACGCTCGATTTCAATGATCTCCTCGACAGTAATGTTGTCATGAACCTCTGCAAGGCGGTCAGAAACCTCGGACAGGATTTCATCCGTTACTTTCCCGTAAACGTATTGCGTCAATCCATCCGCAACTTGATTCAGGTTTCTCATCTCGGATCGCTGCCGGGCAAATGTACTAAAAAGAAGGTCTGTGAGCGAAAGACCATCTTCCCTCACAAGCAGCGGTTTGTTGTCTAAAAGAATTCTCTTGAGTTCATTGAGGACTGCTGGCGGTGGAACCCCGTCCTTGATTGCTTTTCGGGCGACAATCTCAATATCCGTTCGAAATCGGGCCTGTTTGAATCCAGGGATCTGCGCGACCCACTGCGTTTCGTCAGACTCCATGAGTGTGAAAAATATTTTCAAGGGCATTACACCCTGCGTCAAGGCTTCAAAGGGCGTCATCTCATGCAAGCGAAGCGCCTCGCGCTGCTCCCAAAGATATTCCATCAGCTCCAGGTGTAAATAATTTTCGACAGTCCCGGACTTCCGGACCAGCGTCGCTGCGTTTTGCACATCACGCAAGAAATCATCACGATCGTAAACGTGATCTGATTGGCCTTCGGACAAGTCTTGCAAAAGAGGCTCTAGCCAATCCAGTTTTAACTCAAGCCGTCTCACAAGTTCTTCGGCACTTGCTGGCTTGTTCCAATTTGCGTCTCCCACTATCTTGCGCTCCGCAATGGCCTTCAGATCAGGCGCCTCCGGGCCAAGCGATCCAAGCAAAGGCTTCAGGGCATCCTTAAAATCCTGCGAATCCGCACCGGCAGGAACACTCACAACCCCTGCGGGCAAATCTCTCAAAGCCGCGTTGTGTTCATCAATGGCCCGGAGCAATGCCGAGGGCAGTAAACTGCGGTCCCCTTCGATTTGTACGGGATAAGTTGAAAACTGGCCGCGCTGATCCTGCTGTAAACGCACCACGAGCGGCTCGGCCCTTACGGAAAAATTTAACTCATCAGCCATGGCGGACACACGCCCTCTTTCATCAAGCCCTAAATAAATTTTCCCCTGCTCGTTTCTTTGATCCCTAAGACGGTTACCATCTTCGCTGCGCTGTCCATTCTGGAGAACCGCAAGGTAATATTTCACATCCTGCTGGCGCATCTCGGAACGTTTAGGACGGCGAACAGATCCCTCTCCCGGCATAGGCTGGCCGAGCCGGACGACCTGCAGAATATTGGACTCGTTCGAGGAGCCGGCATGAAATAATGTCTCGACCAAATCCCCCCTGCGCCAAAAGAAATCATAAAACTTATTCATCTCGCGCACATGATCCGTCTTTAATGCGTGATACCCTGAATTAAGTAAGAGACGCCAGTGGGCCTGAGCGGAAGATAACGATTTCATCACAGCATAGTTCGGCCCCGCGGCCGCACCGGGCGGCAAGTATTGTTCCCACGGCCCGATATTCACCAAGGCAATGTCTATTTGCTTTGCGAACTTCCGTATGCGCCTCTTACCCTTCGCGTCTGTAAAATCCAGCGTATGCAGCGAAAAAGATCCGCGCGCCGGCTCAGCCGTATCATCACGAGCATAGCCTTGCCCGCTCAATAATTCTTCGGCATGCTCCAGGTGCTCGTAGTCGGCCAGCATGACGTGAGCAGCGCCAAGGGCCAGCGCCACCTGCGACAAAATTCCGTGTCCGGCGCCAAAATCCCCCACTACCGCGCCCCGAAAAGCCGCGGCATTTTTGAGCATGGCCGCAATCACGTGGGTCGTGTAAAAACCCATATCAATCTGGCGCGTGTTATAAACCGCTTTTTCAGTAAAAATAATATTGTGCGGATGCTCTGAGATTTCCTTGTGCAATTTTTCCCTGAGTGCTTTCAGCGTCTCGGGGTTCAGGTTATCGGCAATCACAAACACTAAAGATCCGACCGTTTTAACCACAATCTCGTGATCTTCCCCACTGAATGGGGAATCAAGCGCCTCCTCCGAGGTCCGAGTGACAAGCGATTCAAACTCACGCGCCGGCAAAAATTCCAAGGCAGCTCCGAGCGTATCCAGCTTTCTTAAAATTTTCAAACCCCAGCGCTCGACTTCGGCATCGTCCAACGGTTCGTAACGCTGAAAAAGTTTCGCGAGAATCCATTCGCTGGATTTTTCTTTCAGGTCTACGCCTTGCAGAATCCGCGAGATCTCCGGAATAAATGCGTTAAAGCCGCCGGCCGTGCCACCCGTCTCTGCCAAAATCCCAAGCAGAACATCCGTATCACGATCGCCGTAAGTCGCGCGATTGACTTCGATTAATTGTTTAAATGTGGCGTCTTGCGCCTGCATATAGACCGGCATAGCTTTACGGCGGACAAGTTCCTGGACATTCGCAGCGTCCTCGGAAAGATCGGTACGCATCTCGGCCCGCGCTCTCGGCGCCCCTTCCCCCGTTTTAAGGGGGAGGGGTAGGGAGGGGGAGCGATCGGCGTCAAACAATGCGGGTTCAGGGCGTTTGGGCCGTGCCAAATTTTTCTTCATCTCTGCCTGCAGTTTGTCAAGGCCAATGCGCCGATTTCTTGAACGCTGCGCGTCAATCACCCCCGCCGCAGGAAATTCGCCGCGCAGCCGGGCAGCCACCGCCTGAAAGTCCGGCCATAGGCGTTTGGCATAAGCATCAAAATCAGCAAATTCAGGCCATTGCTCGCGATCCATTTTGTGGAGTACTTCAGGATGAAGCCCCTCCGCCGCTTTGGAATCCTGCGCGACCTTGAAGCGATTGACTTCTGCCAGAAGGCCATAGTTTGACAGTAGGAAACCGGCCGATGGCCGTTCCAGACCATCCCCCGTCAGTACCCCCTCCTGCCGTAAAAATTGATACTGCGCAAACGTAATTCCCGTCAGCTGGCTTCGGAAAATCTTAAAACGATCACCCCCGGTTTCAATCAGCAGACGGGAGGATTCTGCGTGAAGTCTTACGCGCCAACCTAATTCTGATTTTTTATCTTTCGCCGCCTCTAAAAATACCCGCACGTGGGCAGGATCATAATCTCCACGCTCAATGGCCCGTGCATAAAAAGCCCATTCCCATTCGGCTTCAAAATACTCGAACGACATGAATGATATGAAGAGCCTGTCGATTTTTTCTGAATTTTTTTGCAGGAATTGCTGCAATGGCTTGCTTTCGCGATCCATTTGCTTTGCGGGCATTTTGCTGCGGCGTTCCCGCTCTAAATCGCTGGCCCCATGGGAAAGTTCGCTTAGCCGCGCTTCGGCCTTAAGGAGCATACTCAGCCCCATAGACTCGCGCATCACAAGCCCGGCCAAAATCAGCACAAAAAGATCCTTCGATTTCAATTTTTTAATCTCTTGAAGAATCTCCTGCAGAGATCTTATGTTTATTTCCAGAGTATCCGTTCCTTTTTCAGGGTCATAACTTTTACTCAGCAGCGCCTGCTGTGACTCCGGGCCAGGCCGTGCGTCATCCACATAGCCGCTAAATCTATCCAGGGTGTCTGCATCACCGTAGCCTTCCTGAATCAGCCAATCGGCCGTCACCTGGAGCGCTTGTTTGATTTTTTCAATTTCCGAAAGACGCGCATCCTCAAGTGGAAACCTGTCCCACGGGGTTTCGGCTGGAATGATGCCATGGAGTCTGCGGCGTTCACGGGATTGTTGGATTTTACTTTTACCATTCACGCTCCATGCGATGACCTTCGCGGAAACAAGTCCCGCAGCGCCAACCCCGGCAATCGTCAGGAGAGTCCGGCGCGTCAGACGCTCCCGCGCCAAATCACGGCTTCGAATAGCCTCAAAAAAATCTTGGCCGGCACGCATTTCGGAGCGAGCTCTCGGCGCCCCTTCCCCCACCCTGCCCTCCCCCGTTTTACGGGGGAGGGGTAGGGAGGGGGAGCGAGTCTTGTCTTGAGAAGCGATGATCCCAGCGAGTTTTTTAAGCCAAGCCTCCGGATCATCTTTTGCTAATTCAAAAGCACTGCTATTCTCCCGTCCTAAGTTGTACTCGCGATTAAACTCTTTCGCCCCATCTGCAAAAGTAATTCGCGGCCGGTCCATGGCATCGGCCAGGTGGTCTGTGCCAGAATTCACCGTCACGGGGATAACCTGCGGGGTTGAGAGAACCGCCGCAAGGCCGATGACGTCCATGTCGTAATGATCCTCAGACGTTAGTTCAAGCACGGAAGTTTGAAGCGGCGCCGGACGTTCCGCGAAACGCTGCCTGATTTTTTTTGCCAGGTTCCCGGAAAGCCTGCGATATTCGTCCGTGTGCCCCGGATGCATGAGCAAAACGGCTTGGGAAAAGCGTTCTGCAATCCTCTCAGCCGCATTCACCCAGGCAGATTCTGACAACACGAGGTTGCCTTCGCCAAAAATCGGATTTAAAAAAATAACGGGCCGGTCCAGCGCCGCGGCAAAAGGAATTCCCAGTTTTTTCTTCAAAATCATTTGAAAGTTCGTTCGCGCTTTTTTAACATCCTGACTCAAATGAGCTTCATCAAGTACAGGGACGTTTTCCGGCGACACCGGAAATCCCATATTTTTCAGCATCCCGGCCTGGGCAGTGTAAAACGGCCCTTGGTCCCATAGTCTTATCGAAACCAGGCTCGAAATCCTCCGCTTGCCCACGGAAAGCACCAGTGCGTTTTTGTAGGTCTCAAGCTGAATATGCTGATGCCGGCTCAACTGTTTGGATGACCGCTCTGCAGAACCAACCAGGGTGGCGTCAATCACCAAAGTATTTTCAAGCTTTGCAGATTTATCCAAACGAAACCGTTCTTTCAGCCGGGCCTCCACATCCTGCTCGCGGACAAACTCGGTTTTTTCCCCATCGAAATTTATCATTTTGAGCAGCTCAGAGGTCACAAGAAGCCGCGCATTCGGAAAAAACTTCTGAATATCCAAAAACGGGAAATAACGAATCAGCCCCCAGCATAATCCACGAGCATCGCCGAAAATCACCACCGTTTTGATCTGATTGCGCCGTTCCTCATTAAAAAAATCTTTCGCGGTCGTCGGCGGAGCGGGTTGCGCGGACCTGCCCAGCCATTGGGCCGCCCATTCGCGCCAGGTGGGTTCCTCTTTTTTATTGACGCGCATCTCAGAACGCACACGCAGCGCTCCTTCCCCCACCCTGCCCTCCCCCGTTTTACGGGGGAGGGGTAGGGAGGGGGAGAGATTCGTCCACCGCATTTCGGAACGAGGCTTGGCTCTGTAACCCGGCGCTTCTGAAAATTCCGGGAGTAATTCCGCTCCGTCCCAATCCCGCCACTCCTCACTCGCCTCATCGGCTTCATCCCCAGAACGCTCTTCCAATTGAATATTGCCGGCATCCTTGACAGCCACAGCGAATTTATTTCCGCGCAATTCTTTGAAGATAAGCCCCCAGCGGAGAAAATCATTCCAGACAAATTTACCGGACGTATGACTCATGTCCTCCAGCGTGACCTCCGCGCTCAACCCATAGACATCCGCCGCGGCCGGCTCAAAAGTGAACCGCTGTGCGCGCTGATTTGGGTTCTCAAGAAGCGCGCGATCCAACTGTCCAAAAAGCGGCAGCAAAATATCCAAACGCACCTGCTTTTTTTCCAGCGGAATTTCCTGCGGCCCGTGGGCAACCTGCAACCCAAGCACATTCGGAATTCCGCTTCGAAACATGAGCCGCGGCGAAGCCTGTTCTTCTTCCAATAGTTGCAGGCCTAAATCTAGAAAACTCTGCAGGCTGTCCATGTCGTAAGCGGCTTTGAAAATAGATTCGAAACCAAAATCCCGCGGGTGCTCGGGGAATTCATGGCGCACCCGACTCCTGATTTCACGCATTTT
>JAHFHB010000119.1 GCA_023247135.1 Candidatus Omnitrophota bacterium | reverse complement strand
CAAAAGACTGCGGTGTGAATGTGTTAAAAGTCAAAGTCGCGAAAGTCTGCGACAGCTGGTTCACCGTCACTCCGCTGTACGGATCGCTTTGCGCATTAAAACTGGCAAAGCCGGTCAGAGTCGGACGCGCACCCGTACTGTCCGCGGGCACTTTCGTAATATTGGCCGGTGTCAAATTTGCATCCGGTACAATTCCGGGCGTGAAAGCAAAATCACCCCAGTCCATATTGATCTGTTGCCCCACGTGCACGCCTTCCACCACAAGGGCGATCGCCTGAATCTTGGTCACATCGACCTGATCAAAATCCGCCGGATTGATGCTCCAGCCCTGGCCAAAGCCCAGGATGTTCGTCAAAAGCACGCTGTCCTTCTTGCCGGTAATGTCGGTAACTTCCAGCTTGAGCGATGAGATTGCGCCGTTCGGGCTGTCCATGAAAAACTTCAGCCCGCTGGTAAAAGCCGTGTTCAAATTAATCGTTTCGATATCCGCCGTCGTCGCCGGATTGTTATCGTTCGTGGCCGGATTATCATAATTTAAAAACACTCCGCCGAAAGAGCTACGGGTAAACGTGTTCAGCGTAATGTTGGCGAACGTCTGCGACAACTGGTTTACAGTCACTCCGCTGAAAGGATCATTCTGCGCATCAAAACTGGCAAACCCCGTCAACGCCGGGCGAGCGCCCGTGCTGTCGGCAGGAACCTTCGTGATATCAGCCGGCGTCAAGCTGGCATTCGGTGCAATCCCCGGATTGAAGCTAAAATCGCCCCAGTTCACTTCAAGATCCGCACCGATGTGAACCCCCTCCAGAACCAATGAGATCGTCTGGATCCGGGTCACATCCACGTCATCAAAAATCCCTGCCGCAATATTCCAGATTTTCTGCGTATTGGTAATACCCGTCAGCAACACGCTGTCTCTTTTTCCGGTGATGTCTGTCACTTCCACTTTTATGGAAGAAATGCTGCTGCCCGGGCTGCGCAGACCCAGCTTCATCCCGCCCGCAAAAAGCGCATTCAGATTGATCGTTTCGATATCCGCCGTCGTCGCCGGATTGTTGTCGTTCGTGGCCGGATTGTCGTAATTCAAAAATGCGCCGCCGAAAGACTGCGCCGTAAAATGGTTGAAAGTTAAAAGCCCCGTCGTCTTGGAAGACACCGTCACGCCGGTCGAGCTGTACGGATCATTTTGCGCATCAAAGCCGGTGAATCCGGCCAGAACCGGACGCTCACTCGTGCTGGTCAAAGGCAGCTTGGTAATATCCGCTGCCGTCAGGCTCGCATCGGCCGCAAGCCCCGGTGTGAACGCGAAATTGCCCCAGTTGATGGCCACATGCTTGCCGATCTGCTGGCCTTCGGCCAAAAGCACTAGCGTTTTCAGATGAGTGAGGTCGACATTGTCAAACTGGGCCGATGTGATTTTCCAGCGCCGCGCCACGGTATCCACCCCCGTCAGATAGACGGCATCTTTTTTCCCCTGGTCATCCGTAAGCTCCAGTTTCATCCGGGTGACGCCGTCGGAACTGCTGAGCCCAAGCACGAGCCCGCCTGGAAACGCCGTGTTGAAATTGATGGTTTCTACCGCCGGAGTATTGAGATCGTTATAATCGAAAAAAACACCGCCAAACGAACCGCTGTTGAATAAATTCAAGGTCAAATCGGCCGCGGAAAGCGAAGTTTGAGACAGCGTCACCCCGCTGAAATCGGAGCTTTGAAATCCGGTCAAAACCGGCCGCTGCCCAAGACTATTCAACGGAACCGTAGTAATCGCCGGGTTCGCCGCATCCGGCGCCACGGGCATCGTCGTCACAAAATCGCCCCAGTTGAGATTGACATGCTTGCCGATATTCTTGCCTTCCACCACAATCGTCATGGTTAAAATCCTGCTCAGATCCACTTCATCCAGCTGGCTGGGCGTAATTTTCCAGCGGCGCGTGGTCGCATCCACGCCCGTCAGTAAAACCGAATCTTTCTTGCCGTCCATATCCGTCACTTCAAACTTCACCTGGCTCACACCGTCCGGGCTGTCCAAACCCAATACCAGCCCGCTGGGAAAAGCGGTGTTCATATTGAACCCCGATTCAGCTGCCAGGAAAGGATTCGTGTAATCGATAAACGCGCCGCCAAATGAGTTGTCGTTAAAAAGATTTAGAGTCAACTGGGACAAGCTTGCAGAGGTAAAACTGACACTCGACGAGCTGGAATCACTGCTTGCAAACCCGGTCAGCACCGGCCGTTCCAGATGCAGCGAGGGTACATTGGGCGGAAGATTGGGAGAGGGGACTCCTATCTTGACCTCCGGCGCCGTGGTAATCGCCGGATTTGTCACATCCGGATTAATCTTGGGGGTGAAAGCAAAATCACCCCATTCCACGTTCAAAAGCGCGTTCGTAATTGCCGCAGAGCGGTTCGCGCTTGTTTCAACCAGTGCAATCGCTTGAATCCGGGTCACATCCACTTCATCGAACGCCCCAACGCCGATATTCCAGAACTTCAGCGCATTTGTAATTCCGTTTAAAGCTACGGTATCTTTCTTCCCGTTAATATCCGTCACTTCGAGGTTGATTTGAGTCACGCCTGAATTGGGGCTCTGCAAACCAAACTTGATCCCGTTCGGGAAAAGCGTATTCAAGTTGATCACTTCCGTGGTTGCGGCAGTGTTGAGATCATCGTAACTCAGAAAAGCGCCGCCAAACGTCGTGTTCTTAAAATGATTCAGGGTCAGCTGCCCCGACGTTTTTGAAAGCATCGTCAGCCCTGTACTACTGGAGGGGTCGCTGGCATCATTCGCGCTGTTAAATCCCGTCAGCGTGGGCCGGATATTTACACTGGTCAGCGGAAGCTTGGTCACATCGGCGGATGTCAGGCTGGCATCCGGATTGAGCAGGGGGACAAAAGCAAAATCGCCCCAGTGGACCGTCAGTTGGTGATTGGAGCGCTGTCCTTCGACCACCAGCGCAAGCGTATGAATTTTGGTGATGTCGACTTCCTGAAACTGCGAAGCGAGGACCTTCCAGCGCTGGGCCGCGTTGGTAATCCCCTGCAAGGTCACGTATTCCTTCTTGCCATTGACATCGGTGACTTCGAGTTTGGCACTGGTGACCGTGCTGTTTGCACTGGCAAGCTCCAAAATAATTCCGGCCGGAAATTTCTGCGTGAGGCTGATGGACTCGATATCCGTCGTCGTTCCGGCATTATTATCATTCGTCGCGAAATTGTCATATTCCATAAAAACGCCGCCGTAGGAAACGCTTGTAAGATGGTTAAAAACAAGATTCGCCGTATTGGTGGAAGCCAGATTGACCGTGGTAGTACTGTTAGGATCCGTCACCGCGTCAAAACTGGCGAAACCCGTCAGCGCAGGACGCGCCCCAATGCTGGTCGCCGGAGCCGGTGTGATCGCTCCCGCCCCAATGGACGCATCCGGACTGATCTTCGCGTTGAAACTCAAACCGCCGGTATTCACTTCGAAGAAACCCTGTTTAGTGGCGCTGGCCAAACCCGTATCTTCGACAAAAGTAATTTCCTTGATCGCATTGAAATTGATGTTGGCATTGGAAATCAAAAGCGTCGCTTTCTGGATATCCACCTGCTGAAAAGCCGCAGAAAGCCCTTTCACAAAAACGGCCGCCACGCGGTTATTGGTATCTTTAAATTCGATCTTAAGACAGTTCGCCGAACTGCAGGTCGCGTTATTGGTGCGGATTTCAAAAGTAAATTTGCTGAACGCGCTTAAATTCTGCGGACCGCTCGGACTGGCCCCAAAATTAATAACGCTCCCTTGAAAGCTTCCATTAATACGCACGTCATAATCCACCCGGAACTGCGTGTCCGAAGCCGGCTGGCTGTTCCACTGACTCATGAAAGGCGCTCCGCCGCCGTTAAAGAAACCCAGGATCGGGAACCCGGGCAGCACTGTCGGTGGATCGCCGGCACGCCATTGTTCGGCCGCTTCCGGATGTTCGTTGTAGTCGTCGATCGCCTGGACAAATTTATTCAGCCATTCGCGGGTTTCCGCGGAAGAGGCTTCCGTATCGATTTGCTGATCCAGCGTCTCGGCAAAACTGTCCAATGTCGCCGCATCTCCGACAATGCCGTTTCGTTCAAAGGTATAAACCCCATCCGCACCGATCAGATACTCCGCCTGATCGCCGGCGGCGGCCAAGTCTCCCAAACTTGGTGTCGCGCGCTGGGCAACGGGATGCACGTGGCCAAAAAGGGCCGTTTCCTTTAATAGATCCTTGACGGGCTGCAGCACGCGAATCTCGTCATCATTACCGCTGGTAAAAAGTACCAGTTTGCCTTTCAAAACCGCGAAGCCGACTTCCAGATCCCCCTCGACAAGTTTCTTGAGGTCGGCTCCCGTGACATGATTCACAATCACCGCGCTGGCATAATCTTTTGAGAACTGATTCAGCGCCTCGCCGACCGAATAAACTTCAGGATAATTGCGGATTTCATTTTTTGTGTCGGCTCCGGTTTGGGTTTGCACGGCCCGCGCGTCCAAGGCAGCGGCACTCTGAACGGGATTGAGTCCGGCCGGTGAAAGCGCGCCGTCTCTCATTAAAAAATCCTGTGTGGTTTCTGAGGGATTCGAAGCAGACTGCTTGGCCGCCTGCTCTTTCTGCGCGGCTTCTTCAGGAGTCACCACCGCATTAAACATCTGGTTTTGGTCCGCGACGAAAACGGCAGACACTCCGTGCGGGGCAATTTGGTTGAACGTCAGGAGAAAAGACGCGATGAAGGCTGTGATTTTTTTGCGGGCCGGAGAATTGAATTGGAAGTCATGCATGAGTTTATTCCTCCTGGAAATAAAATCCTGAAAGGACATTAAGATGCTTTAATGTTAGCACTTAAATAATGTTTTGTCAAACACTGTAAATCTATTAATGCAAACAATTTAATTTAAAATGCTGTTTTAAGGAACTTCAAGGCGGGATAAACCTTACAAATAATTATTAACGAAAAATAAAATTATTTTAAATAAAAACTAAGGGGTCTTGCGAGTAAGCGCCCCTGCTCTGCCCTTACTGCCCGGAGCCAGACTTGAACTGGCATGGGAGTTTAACGTCCCGACGGATTTTAAGTCCGTTGCGTCTGCCGATTTCGCCATCCGGGCAGTAAACACAGATTTATTTTTGAAATCGGAAAATGCATGTGCCCCAAGGAAGTCTCCGTAAGCGTGTACCTGCGCTTGTTGCGCAGGCACCACGCTTCGGATACCAAGGAAGTCTCCGTAAGCGTGGAGGCGCGGGGCGGAATCGAACCGCCGAATACAGGTTTTGCAGACCCGTGCATTACCACTTTGCTACCGCGCCAAAACAGGAATGGAACGATTAACGCAGACGCTGCAATTCTTCACCGGTCGCAGGGTCATACTGATAACGTTCCGGAAAAGTCTGCCCCGTTCTCGGATTGTATTTTGTGCTAGCTTCCTGCGCAGCAGCTGCCGGCGCCTGCTGATAAGCGGGCTGAGGAGCCGCAGGTTGTCCCGTATAAGGCTGGGGCGCATACTGCCCCTGATACTGTTGCTGCATCATTTCCTGGCGCAGTTCTTTTTTCGTATTCTCTTTATTGCGCCGATTCGCTTCTCCCATCAGAGCGCCTGCCAAAGCACCCGCACCGGCACCAATGGCCGTCCCCGCTCCGGCATGCCCCGTCTGGTTCCCGATAATTGCGCCCAGACCTGCGCCAAGCCCGCCGCCCAACAAGGCGCCTGACTCACGCTCACCGATGCCGCCCTCGCCCCCGGCCGCACACCCGCTCAAAACAATTCCTGCAAGCAGCATCCAAGAAATCCATTTTGATTTTTTTTTCACACACGCCTCCTCCTGTTGCATTTGCCGTAAAATAATTTGCCGAATTAAAAAAACGAGTTTTTATTATACTGACTTTTATCTTTTTTTATATTTCTTTTTACGCCCGGAAAGGCCGTAATCCCTGCACCGGATCTGAACGGCCCAACGCAGAATCGCTCTCGCCAACTCCGCCTTCGGTCTTTGCCGGAGCACGCGAGCCTTCCCGTCTGAATCTACAAGCGCCATCGTCGTGCGGCCGGGGCCGAAAGGCCGCTGCGTTTTGGAGAGATAGTTGGCGACAATCCCATCCAGTTTCTTCCGTTGAAGTTTGCGGCGGGCACGCTTCAGCCAGTCTCGGGTTTCAAGGCAAAAACCGACGACCTGCTGAGTTTTTTTAATCCGCGCCAGTCCTGCCAGAATATCCGGTGTTTTTTCAAGGTCAAGGCGCAAGCGGCCTGCGCGCGGCAGTTTTCCCCGACTCATTTTCGGGGGCCTGAAATCGCTGACGGCAGCCGCCATGACCAAAAGATCACAGCGCGGAAATTCGCGCCTGCACGCACGTTCCA
>JAHFHB010000118.1 GCA_023247135.1 Candidatus Omnitrophota bacterium | reverse complement strand
ACTTCAGATAAAAATAATGAGCTGGTTTATTTACATGCCTCGCAGGATTTGGTGTCAGCAGCAAACCCGTTGGTGACAACTAAGGATGACTTGTTAGAAGTGACGGTGGGAATGACTGCCAAGAAAAATGATGATGGCAAGGAAAATAAAAACGAGTTTTATCTTAGGGTAGAGTGGCACAATAGCACCAAGGGGAAAGATGGCGAGCGTTCAGGGGAATTCGCAAAGTTTGGAAGCTTGTCCCAAATAACAGATTGGCACATGGTCGAGGGACAGGGCACAGACCGGTCTGAAATCTATATCACGCTTGCCAAAGAAACCACCACTGCGAAAAAAGCGCTGAAGAAATTATTGACCCAGGATTTCGTCACGCGCTACGGCCTTACCGAAAAAGAAATTCGCTATGTAGATGGCAAAGGCTTTATCCTCGACCATCCCAAGCTCAAACTCGTCATTCGTTTTGATTCCCCGCTTCCCGGCACGGCCCCGCCGGTCACGCCGCCGGCCGCTGATTTGGTCGCTCGATGGGAAATACCCGGGGAAAGCTTGAAATTGCAGCCCGCGGTTCAGGGGGAGTGGACGGCCGAGCGGGATACCGCCCCATCGGCATTCAGTGAAGTGAGTTCCTTAATCAGCTATCCTGAAAGACCCGTTGTTCTCAGCGAAAACCAGGTTGTGGTTGCGGGCGGTGGGGGAAAAGACCGCCTCATCTTTCTCAATCGCGTTAACGGTGTTTGGCAGCGCGGTCAGGTGATTGAGGGCAAAGAAACCGAAAGCAAAATTCCTAACTTCGAAGTCAAATTGGGCCAGCCAAAACCACCTGTCCGGTTGAGTGACCATCAAATGGTGGTGCCTCGCTGGGACAACCAAGAGCTTGTCATTTTTGATTTAAGAGACGGCCAGTGGCAGCCCGGGCAGGTCATTGCCCCGGAATCGCTTCAGGTGGACGGCATCGAATTGAAAACGCTGATGGGGACGACGGCTCCCGTTCTTTTGAGTGAGAATCAACTTGTCATTTGGAACGGGGCGTTGAATGACGGGAAAGCGGCTCTTGTTTTTTTTAATCGAACCGGGGATACCTGGCAGCGGGGGCAGGTTCTTCGAGCCGAACAATTTGGGGGAGATGTGAATGCGTCGGTGGATAAGCGGTCCGCCCTTTCACTTCTTGGGATAGTTCCTCTCAGCGATACTGAGATGGTTGTTGCGAATGCGGCCAATAACACCCTTGTTTTTCTTGAACTTAAGCAGGGTCAGTGGCAGCTGCGGCAAGTCCTCCAATCCCAACTATTCCAGACGGCTTGGGGGCTCTCTCCGTCGCTCTCCGCCCCGCGGGCGCCTGTCAGGCTGAGTGAAGACACCTTTGTCGTTGCGAATTACGGCAATAAGACTCTCGTCTTTTTTAAAGATTCAAACGGGTCGTGGGAACCCCAAGCCGCTGTGCAATCCGAAAACATTTCCGTGCAAGGCAAAAACGTTGAAACGCTGCCCGATCCGTTTCCTCCCGTAAGACTGGGCCCTGATCTCATGGTGGTGGGCAGCCAGACGGAAGCGCTTGTGTTTTATCAACGGGTGGGTGGAGTATGGCGGTCCAGGCAGGTGATCTCTTATGCGTTTCCCAAAGAGACTGAGCTTGGCGCCAATGAAGTGACGTGGTTAAGCCTGAACGATTCACCGGTGCGCGTAGACGGAGACAAGTTGTTACTGACGGGTTTTGACGAACTCACGGTCGTGACGTTGAACGGAGCCGTACTTGACTCCGCGAATCTTATTCATCCCACCGATGCATTGCTGGATAACCTGCAAAAAGATCCAGATGTCGGCTCATCAGAACCGCAGCCGGGAACCCTTGTGAATGCGCGGCGGGACGGCGCGCGAACCATGGACAATAGCGGGATGAGTCGTTTTATGACCGGGCATCCGGAATTGTGGACGCGTCAGGATTCAAATCTGCGTGCCGATTGGGTGGACAAGGCCACGGGCCAGCTCTTTGCGGATGCTTTGAACGATGCGGATGAACCAGCGCCTTTTGATAACGTGCGCCCGGCTTTTCAAATCCGCAGGGGCGGGAAGATCTTCGAAATCCATTGGATGCTTGAGCCTAATCTTCGCGTGGAGTGGAGCGTGGATGAGATTGACGCAGGGAATAAACGGAATATCGTGACGACCTTGCATCCTTTCACAAAATTGGACGTTATCATTGATCCCGATGGCGTCCCGAATTTTGGAATGTATCTCCCGGATAATGAGGATACCCGGGAGGCCATTGCGGCCATGGATTTAAAAAATGGAGAAATCCTGACGGCTCTTTATCCGGACGGGAAAGAGATCGGGATTCGCGTAGAAATTATTCTTGAGGGTGAGGCCAAGCCGCAGCTGACGGCGGGCAGTTCTTTTGTCATGCCCACCGACCCTAAAGAGCCCGTGACGATCCGCAGCGGGGATTTTAAGTCGGTGCCGGAACTTATTGCTTTGATCGAGCTGGCATTGGCCCGGCTTACCGGAACCAATGGGTGGGCGCAGCGTGACGAAGCCAGCCACCGCGACATGTGGGAGGTCACAAGCCATTCGGATGGAAGCCCCATCTCTAAAGGTCTACGGCCCTCGTTTGCGATGCACGTTAAAGCCCCGGGAACTTTTGCGATAGAATTTTGTGTGAAAGACGAGACGCTCTGGTTTGAAGTTAAGTTTGACCTCCAAACCTCGCAATTTGAAATCAGTTTTAAGGGTAGTGATGATCCGAAGACGGTTCGCCTGGATGTTAGACAACAATTTGATCGGCTTACTATCCCTGGGCCAGAGAGTGCGGTCAGATTTTTTATGCTGGCCGCAAAAAATCTCAGCACGGAGGAATTCGCTGATTTAAAGTCCCATGGGGCGGAGCTTCCTATGCTCGATAACAAGCTTGATCAGCCTAAGGAATTTGGAAATTTCCAGATTCGAGCTTTTTTTGGTGTATCGGACACGCCGGTGGTAAGCGAAAGCGAATGGAATAATTCCGGGGACACAATACCGAATTCAGAACAAGGTTTGCCGACCACCCCCGTGTCATCCGCGCCAACACCTCCTGCAGTGTCATTAAGTAATGTGTCCCCAGGTGTGACAGCACTTACTGGCAATGATTGGGTTCCCATGGCAGCAATTTTTGACCCTGGGAAAATTCAGGGGGGGACACGCAGCGGCACTGACTCGATCACATTTGAAAATAGCACTGACTTGCTTTGGGTCTACCGGGCTGCTTACGATCCGCAGCCGATTGTGGCTGAACTGCGGCGGCGGAGTGCTGATGGCAAAACGATAACGGCCCTTCACTTCGAGTCGCGGACGAACATACCCAGCGATTATGGGAATTCAGGTGGAGTGGCAGGGGAAGGACAGATCCAGGTAAAGGCGGAGGATATCCAACAGACATTTTTGGCCCGTAACGGTTCGGCAATCCTTGTGCAAATGATTCCGGGGACAGCCAAATTTAAAGAAATGCGGAATGTTTTTGATCGAGCTCAAAAAGCTCTTCCTGGAATTGATTTTCAGATTGACCCGGCAAAAGAAAAAGTGACCGTGACGCTGGGTGCATTGAGCGTTGTTTTCGTGTGGTCAGAGGAGGCGGTTGCAGCAGAGAAGGTGACCCGCCAGAATTTCGAGGACACAATACCGAATTCAAAGGTTCTTATTTCGGATCTGAAGAGTGTTCGAGGGCTGCATGAGTATTTCAAACTGCGCTCGGATGTGACGCGAGAAGGTCCCCCAGCCGAAACTGACGAAGTGCAGCGCTGGTATTCCAAAGGCAACAATCTCCAGGAGACAGTGATAATCCTGCGTTCAGAAAATTCGGAATCTGATCAGCTCAAAGCGGCAATTTATCAACAGGGACCATCGCCGGACACTGCAATCGACAAGCAGTACTCTATTCGTTTTGCGGTAGATGATGTGGCCAAGAGTGTGGATGTTCAGTTTCAAGTTTTGGGTTTTAATACCAACGGCATGGGGCAGTTTGAAACGATTCAAAGGTTCTCTGTTTCTTTTGAGCAGTGGCGCGGGTTCGTCGTTTCAAAGCCGAATGAGCCTTTGGCGATCAATTTTGTTTTTTCAAAATTGCCTGAGAATTTTAAATCGCTGATGGAAACCTGTGGTTTGAAATTGGATCAATGGAAGTGCAACGCTTTGGGGCAGGCGCCGGTTTCATTCATCGAAGGAGAAAATGCAAGTTCTGAGATTGCCCCTGTTCCTGATGAACAGGGACTATCTTCTCGGCGGCCAAGGGAAACCGCCGCAGAGATTGCCGCGTCGTCTCCTGCGGAGACTCCTCGCAATGACGGAAATAGTGGGGCGGTGCTTCGCGACTGGATGTCGCTTACAAACGAGACGCCGCTGGCGGGCTTTGAGGGCGCGGATGAATTTAGCGATCCAACCACCCCGGTGAACAGCGACTGGCACACGATGTCTCGTTTTCGCGAGGAGCCTGTGGCAGGGAATCTTTACCGGCAGGCGGCTTCCTTAAAAGTTAAAGCGGTCGGGGGCTCGCTTGGCATTGTGCTCAAGGGGGATAATCGTAAAGACGGTTCAAAAGAAAGCGAGCATACGGTTATTGTGAGTGGCGGTGATCCGGTGATCCCAAATGTATTTACGCATTGGAATGATGTTGGCACAAACACCGTTATACAGCACATTAATGCCAGTATTATTTTAAGCAGAGCCATCAATCCTGAAACCAAAGAAATTCGTTTTCAAATGAAGCCGGAGTCTTACCCCGAAATGCGTGCTGACTATGAAGCCAGTAAGAGAAAGCATCCTGATTTAAGAGTTGAACTGGGGGATGTCCAAACTCCAGTCATCACGATTCAATCCGGCCCTTTTAAAGTGACTTATGACTTTCGTCCGACCGCAAATCCCAATTCGTCATTGCGAGGAGTCTCCGCAGGAGACGACGCGGCAATCTCAGAGATTGCTTCGTCGCCTTCGTCTCCTCGCAATGACGGAAATAGTGGAGGGGACGTGTACTCATGGCTCAAAACGCTGGTGAAAGCGAAGGGCTGGACTGAAGATGCGAATATTTTGTGGAGTCCGGATGGCAACGGCAGGAACGGCAGCTTGAGCGTGATCGACGGGCAGGTGCGTCTTTATGTCAAAGGGGTGGAGCTGGCAGTAGCTCCCGGCCTTGAGCTGGGCCTGCAAGCCTATTCCTTGCCCAAGCTGTTCCGCTATGGCGTCAATGATGCGGATGTGCGCGGACTCGATTTTAATTGGGACACTCCCGGGAAAAAGGGGTTGGATGTTTATCTGGACCCGGAGCGTTGGGATGCTTACCTGCAGGGGTTTGGAGTTTTTGATCCGGAGAAGTGGACCAGTCCGGACTATGTCAAACGAGGCATTGACGAGGATGTGGAAATTCTGAGGGGTGTAAAAAGAATTCTTATTAAAGCGAGCACAGGGGCTGCTATCCGTCTTATATTCGACGCACCTCCCGCCTCTGCCGCTGCTCCTGCGGACATTCGCGTGGCACCCGCAGTCACGCTTCCCGTTGTTTCCGCTGGCACGCTGACATTCAATCCGCTGGATCTGAGCCGGCAGGATATTTCAAATCAGGACAAGGTGTACCGGGTAGCGGCACTTCTTGAAAAGGCGGGCTGGCAGCGTATTGATGAACTGACTGCGGGCGAGGCCTGGCGGAATTTCGGCAATGAGCCTGGGGCTTTCTATCTTGCCTGGCCGGGAACGGATTTTAAACGTTTTCAACGTGAGAAAAATCTCAAAGCAGATTTATTGTTGCTGCGTTTTATTCCTGCGGATGGGGAAGCGCATTCTATAGAGGCCCGCTATGTTGTTCCATCGAATGGAGGAAAGAAAAAACTTGAGCTCGCCATCGATCGTTCAAAATCGCTGGATTTCTCGAGAGTTAGACAGGCATGGATGAGGGATGACGGCACTGACAGCCGGATATGGCTGTATCATGAAAATGACGGGATGTTTACCATCTCTCCAACGCCGGATTCCACGGAATTCCCATTTGAGACGCTTATTGAACGTTTAGAAAGCTGGATGCCAGAGGATGTCGAGGCTGAAGGAGATGCATCTGCGATTTGGGATGACACGAACAGCCGCGAGCCGGAGAAGCAGGCGAATGTTCAAGCGGCTTTGATTGCCTGGAAAGTTCACAAACGGGAGATCGCTGACCTTTTTTACGTACTGCAGAGGGAAACGAAGGCGTTTGGCAAAATGATGAAGTCCGGCAAAACAGTTGTGGCGGCTGTGACTATACAAAAGGGTGAAGGCAGTGCGGTCACCATTGCGGCTAATAAGTTCGCAGAACTTGCGCAGGGACGGCCCCTGGAGCAATACACAACCGTGATTTCAGATGGCCGCCAACTGAAACGCGGAGACATTGTGATGGTACAGGATGGCCGGTTTTTTGTTTTTGAAACCAGCGGCCGCGG
>JAHFHB010000117.1 GCA_023247135.1 Candidatus Omnitrophota bacterium | reverse complement strand
CCTACACAGGCAGTTTATTCACCTACCACTACGCACAGGCCTACATTGATTTTCGCAAACTCAATGACCGCGGGCTGAATTATTTTGAAAATTCGAAAAGTGCCGCGCAGGCCAATCTGGCTTACTCCATGACTTCACGCCAAAACCGGAAAAGTTATTCAGGAAATTCCTGGGGCCTGACGGCCTCGCTGGGTCCCGGGGGCTACAAGGCCTATGGCGGCAAGCCCGGGGAAGGCGTTGAAGACGGCACGATTGCGCCCTCGGCAGCCATCGGCTCTCTGGTTTTTACGCCGGAAGAATCCCTGCGAGCCGTGCGTTTTTTTTATGACCACTACAAGTCACAGCTCTACGGCTTTTACGGATTTAAAGATGCGTTCAATCTGGATAAAAACTGGTGGGCGGATCAATATCTCGGCATCGATCAGGGCATCAGCTTTCTCATGCTTGAAAATTTTCTGAGCGACGGCGCGGTGTGGCGGCAGTTTATGAAGCTGGAATCCATTCAACGCTGGATTCAGCTGACGGGTTTGAACAAAACAGGCTAGACGGGCGCCTCACTGCGGCTCGCTGGAAGGGTCGCGCAGCAGTCTGGCGGCAAGACGCGCAGCCGCCATGTCGATCATTTCCTGGGCCAGGTAGGTACCCTTCTTCAACTCTTCCTTGATCTCATAAACACGGCCGAGATTGGGCTCCGGTTCCCCTGGAATCATTTTGGCCAAACGGCGCACGTCCTGCCAAAGCTGATCGTCTTCCTGGGTCTGAATCGCAGGCTTCTCGATGTAAATGCGGTGCCGGATATTTTGGAACAGGCGGTTTAAAAGTTTCATGAAGACTCCCTGCCCCGCTTTGCGAGCGGTTTGCGGCAGCCGATGTGTCGCACGAGCTGTGAAAGAAATAAATAAAGACTTTAGAGACTCAGGAAGGGTATCGGCAGTCAAATAATTCAACTTGAGTACCCCGCATGAAAGGGGGCGGAAGGGTGCGCGCCTCCGGGGCGCGGCCAAAGCGGCGTACGGCTTTTGAGACTGCGGTTAACTGGTTAACGGGCTTAGGCTTCCAGCGTTAATTCTCCCACTTTCTTCAGCAGATGCGCGCGCAGGCGCGTGACCACTTTGGTGTGAATCTGGCAGACACGCGATTCGGAGACATCCAGAATTTCTCCGATTTCACGCAGTGTCAGGTTTTCGTAGTAGTAAAGCACGATCACCAGCTTTTCTTTTTCAGGCAGTTCATCAATGACCGCGGCCAAAATCTCTTTGACTTCACCCTGATGCACATAATTGAACTGGTTGGTGATCAGAGAATCCTCAATCGTTTGAAGCCGTGAAATCGGCTTGCTGCCATCGTCGTTCTGCCAGACTTCATCCAGTGACAAAAAGGACGTCGCATTCAAATCCGTGTAGATCGAATTGAGCTCGTCCGTGCTCATCTTGAGCGAGCGCGCCAGTTCATCGTCGGTGGCGGCGCGTCCGTGCTTTTCTTCAAGCTCCTTGCATTTTTTATCGATCTCACGCGCGCGCTTGCGCAAAAGCCGCGGCGCCCAGTCGAGCTTGCGGAGCTCATCCATGATCGAGCCGCGGATGCGCGAAACCGCATAGGTCTCGAATTTGTTTCCCTGCGAAACATCGTACTTGGTGATGGCATCAAAAAGACCGAGAATGCCGTAGCTCACCAGGTCGTTGAATTCCACATTGGGGGGCAGCCCGATGGCGACGCGGCCGGCGACATATTTCACCAGGTACAGATAGCGCTTCACAATTTCTTCGCGCAGCATCGCATGCTTGGTCCGTTTATATTTGCGCCACATTTGCACTTCTTCCTCGCTCATGGAGCTTTTCTTTTTCACGATAGGCGCGGCGGCGGCAGGTGCGATCTTCATGCATTCCCCCTTTGTTCTTCGAGCAGTTTTTTAATTTGGAGAAGTGTGTAATTTTTAGTTTGGAGAATTTTAATTTGTTCTAAACGATCAAAGACGCTCTCGTCATAAAGCCGGTGTCCCGAAGGAGTCCGGCGCGCTTCCTGGATAAGTCCGGTGAGCGTGTAGTTGTGAATGGTCTGCCTCGAAAGGCCTGTGTATTGCATGACTTCGCCGATTTTGAAGAGTTTTTCGCGCTTCATGCCGCCTTTGTCTCAAGGTTAGATTCGATCACGTCGTAGAGCCGCAGCGCTTCAGGATCGCTGGGCGAGAGAATCAAAACTTTTTGCAGGGCAAAACGGGCCTCGCCCCAATGCTTTTGTTCGATGGCCGCCTTGGCGCGGTCGCGGTATTGTTCGATGCGCTCCGTCACCTCTTCGCGAGCCACTTGCCGGATCGCCGCCCGCTCGGTGTTATTGTGGTCCAGCAGCTGCTTGGCGACGCGGTCCAACAGGCGGGATGCCCGGGCATTGTCCGGATCCAGCTGAAAAACTTTTTGGGCATTCTCCGACGCGTCGCTGTACCGCCCGGCCTGAAAATGCGCTTCGGCGCGCTCAAGCAAAGTCTGAACGTCATCTTTAGAATTTTTTTCGAAGGCTTCCTGACGAAGCGGACTCGCCTGCATAAGCTCTGCATGGCGTCTGGCCTGGGCGTCCTGAATCTCTGATTTCAGCACAAGCACCGCCAGATCTTCGGGGTAGCGCTTACTCAATTTTTCACTCAGCTGGACGGCTTTAAAAAATTGCCCGTCTGCGGCAATTTCACGGATGTTTTCAATCGCTTCCGATTTTTTCATTTCATCCGACTTTCTGTTTCCAAACCCTAAAAACCCCGTTGTCAGCATAAAGACCATTGTGATTGCTATTTGTTTTCTCATATGTAATTTACATTTTATAAATTACAATCTATATAAATCTACGGGCTCGATCAAGGTGTTTTTACAACTATTTTTAGCTAAAACTACTAATAGTTGTCAACTTATAGCGACCATACAAGTAATAGTGTTTTTAAAATTAAATTTTTTTAAACGAAATGCCTCTTCCCGACGATAAATTAAAAAAGTTTAACAGTCCTCTTTATGCAAGTAGCGCCGGAGGTGCCAATGACGTACGAGGAACTTTATGATCTGAAGTATCGCAAGGGGCTTTCGACTTACGAGTTGGTGAGACGTTTTCCTGAGGATACGCGGCGAATCAGCGAGGTGGCCTTGCTGGAGGTTCCGGAATCAACTTTGAGGGAAATTATTGCAGAGCAGGAAACTCTGCATCATCTGATGGCGCTGAAGAGACTTTGCGAGGGATCCCCAAAGGCCTTCTGACCTGCCAAGGCCAGGCGGGGCCTTACTTTGTGGAAAAAATACCCATCCGTCTGAACTTCTGATACCGCTTCTCAACCAGTTCTTTTTTTGACAGCTTGTCGAGCTCTTCCAGATCATGGTCAAGGGTCTTGCGCACATTCTCGGCAATGGTCTTAAAATCCCGGTGCGCTCCGCCCAGCGGCTCTTTGATCATCCCGTCAATGACACCCAGCTCGATTAAATCTTCGGCTGTCATTTTGAGCTGAGTCGCCGCTTCCGGCGCCTTGGATTGATCCTTCCATAAAATCGCGGCACATCCTTCGGGAGAGATCACGGAGTAATAAGCGTTTTCAAGCACATGGACCCGGTCCCCGACTCCGATCCCGAGAGCGCCGCCGCTGCCGCCTTCTCCGATGACGACCACAATGATCGGGACGGTCAAATCAGCCATTTCCTGCAAGTTATAAGCGATGGCCTCCGACTGCCCGCGCTCTTCGGCGCCGATGCCGGGATAGGCGCCCGGCGTATCCACAAAACACAGAATCGGCGTTCCGGCTTTCTCGGCCAAACGCATGATACGGATCGCTTTACGGTAGCCCTCGGGATGCGCGCTGCCAAAACTGCGCAGTAAATTTTCTTTGATATCCCGCCCCTTTTGGTGGCCGATCACGCAGACGTTACGCGCGCCGCCCCATTTGGCAAAGCCCGCCACGATCGCGCGGTCATCGCTGAAATGCCTGTCACCGTGCAGTTCCATGAATTCCGTCGTCAGCGCTTGAATGTAATCGAGAGTGTAGGGCCGCTGCGGATGCCGCGCCACCTGCACGCGTTCCCAGGGAGTCAGCTTTTCATAAATCTCTTTCAGTGCCTTTTCGATCTTTTTCTCGACACTTTTGATCTCTCCGGAAAGATCAATGGAGTCTTCGGAATGCTCGCGAAGCTCCTGCATTTTGCGTTCAAGCTCCAGCACTGGTTTTTCAAACGGCAGTCCCGGTTCAAACCCGCTGCGTCCCGTTGTCTTTGTTTTTTTTGCCTCTACCACCATAGGGTCCCCTTTCAAACTGGCCGCCGTCTAATCGGTGATGGCCACTTTGGTTCCATAAGGAATGATGTCATAAAGTTCTTCGACGTCCGCGTTGCGCATGCGCACGCAGCCGTGCGAAACCTGCCGGCCAATCAATCCGGGCTCTGTCGTTCCGTGAATGCCGTATCCAGGATGGTCAAGACCGAGCCAGCGTGTTCCCAAGCCGTTCTCCGGACTGCCCGGCGGAATAACGGCTCCGGTCCGGTACCAGGTGGGATCGACCAATTTGTGCTGGACGACAAACTCCCCGGTGGGCGTGCTGTTATCCCGGCCCGTGGCCACCGAGTAGGTTTTGACAGGCTTGTCATTTAAAAAAAGGCGGAGTGTGTTGCTGGATTTATCAACCCGGATAAAAAATTTCCCGGTCACGACTTTAAGTTTCATGCCCGGATAAATCGTATCCTGGGTCAACCCATTAATTTTTTTGGTCAAAGCAGACGTCGTCCCATTTTTCTTGGCAATGAGATAGATGGCATCCCCTTCGACCACCGTCACTTCCGTGGTATCGGGCGAAATCGTGCGGGAAAAAAGCAGTTTTTCATTGAGACGTTCATAGCCGCGAACCAGTTTCTTGCGTAAGGATTTTGGCAGGCTGTCTTTTTCAAGCAGGAGTTCTTCATAGGCTTTGACGGCGTCCAGATAAAGTCCTTTTTCTTTCAAGGCGTGCAGATGCTTGAGCGCCTCTTCGATTTCAGGGCTTAACGGCTTGGCGGCCAGCGCTGCGGGCGCTTTCACCGGAGCGGGCGCCGCACTTTTGGCCGGAGCTGCGCTGTTCTTCGCTTTCTCAGCGGCTTGGGCTTGGCGCCCGCCCCAAAAACTAACCGCGAGCAGCGCCGCGAGCAAAACGTAATAGAGATTTTTTTTCATGCTCAGAGTTTGCAAGTGATCCAGGAGATTAAAAATCCGAGAAAGGCGCCGGCGAACACTTCCACGGGCGTATGTCCCAGCAGTTCCTTAAGGCGCGCGTCTCCCACCTGCCCCTTTTCGTAGATGTCATCCATCATTTTGTTCAAAATAATCGCCTGCCGGCCGACATTGCGCCGCACACCGGCCGCATCAAACATGGTGATGATCGTAAAAATAAGCGTGATTAAAAACGGCATACTGCCAAAACCATAGTAAAGCCCGGCCGTCGTCGAAAGTCCGGCGACGCTTGAGGAATGTGAACTGGGCATGCCGCCGGTATCGAAAATCCAGCGGAAATTGAACCGGCGGAACTTGACTCCCGCAAGGCTACGCCAAACCTTGACGGTTTGAGCAATAAACCAGCTCAAAAACACCGCCAGATACGCCCGGCCCGGATCAAATGGAGGTGGTACTAAGGGTGACACAGGATTGAATGCCTTGGGTTGATACTTGACAGACGGCGTAGTCTATGATTAAATTACATAGTTTTATTAATTTTAATCATAAAGCCTGTACGGGTTCATTATAAAACGGGGCAGGCAAAAAGCAAGGAGGTTTTGGTGGCGATTTCAAGGGTACAAAGTGCAGCCTATGTCGGTCTGCAAGCCTTTCCGGTCGAGGTCGAAACAGACGTTTCTAATGGATTGCCGCAGATGAACATTGTCGGGCTGCCAGACATCAGCGTGAAAGAGTCTCGGGAACGTGTGCGCGCTGCGATCAAAAACAGCGGCTTTGATTTTCCGGCTGACAAAATCACGATTAACCTGGCGCCGGCAGATATCCGCAAGGAAGGCCCCTCATTCGATTTGCCGATTGCCTTGAGCATTTTGGCCGCCCAGGACCTCATCCCCGCCTCCGCCTTGGATGGATTTATTTTTCTGGGCGAGCTGGCTCTGGACGGAACTCTGCGGCCCTTTAAAGGTATGCTCGTGATTGCCCATGACCTGTCGCATAACGGAGCTTTTGTCGTACCCAAAGAAACGGCCCTGGAAGCAGCACTTGAACAATCTGCCAGAATTTATGGCGCAGAGTCCCTGCAGGAGGTGGTGCGTTTTCTCACCCATGAAAAAGAATTGGCGTTGGTCAGCGCACCCGAAGAAACCGCTGTTCAGGATTTGTCCGCGCCGGATTTTTCGGAAGTGAAAGGGCAGGCCTTTGCCAAGCGTGCCGTGGAAATCATGGTGGCCGGCGGGCATAACCTGCTTTTTATCGGGCCGCCCGGATCCGGAAAAACC
>JAHFHB010000116.1 GCA_023247135.1 Candidatus Omnitrophota bacterium | reverse complement strand
CGTCTTGGCCGCGGTCACGGGCGCGGTGCTGGTGAATGTGGGCATGGTCGCCTGGATTTATCAAGCCGCGGTTCCTGCTCAAAAAGAGTTTCAGGTCCAAATTTCCAAACCCCTGCCGCCGTATGAATCGCCGTCTGAGTTTGCGGTGAAGGATCTTCTACCCGTCAAGGAAGCGCCCAAATTGCAGCTGGCCGGTACTGGTATTCTTCCCGGTTCGATTCCGCAATCAGACCTTGTGCTTGTGGCCCCGGATCAAATGAAGGGCCCCGGTGAAGTGACGTCGGATGACGAGCTTTTAGCGGATGCCGAACGCGTGCAGGCGATTCGGGCCGAATATCAGAAAAAAATCAGCGCTGCGGCGTCCCGGCTTGAAGAGCTTTTAAAATCGCGTGATGCCGGTGAAAAAGTCGATGACAAAATCCAGGCTTTAATGGCAGCCTTTTTGCAAGCAGCAAGTTTAAAACCGTCGGGCGAGGATTGGAAGTTGTCCAACCTGACAGGTGCATCTCCTGCAGAGCGTCAACGGGTGCTTGTGCTTGCCGAGTTTTTTAAAACGCTGGTCGAGAAATCACCCACCTACAGCGCTCGTGACACCGTGATCGGACCGGATACGGATGCGCTGGCCGCGGTGCATTCTTCGAAGGACGTGGATTGGGGGACGCAGGCTCTTTTGGCAGATTTAGCGGCGATTGCCGGAGGTGAAGCCCCGGCTGGAGCATTGGCGGGGTTGTTTGACGGACTTGAGCCTGACACAAAAGGTGTTGTCGGTAAGCCGTTGAATCCCAATCCGCTGATGGCCGACCGGGAACGTGAGACGCCTGCCGAAGAACGCGAGTCCCAACCCGAAGCGCCGGCTTCTATTAAAGGGCAGATTGTCTGGGGCACGATTGCAAAGGCCGCCAAAGGCAGAACGCCTTTTACCGTCAGCGCGGCCGGCATCAACATTAATTACGATGATTTGATCGGGCCGGGCAAACCGAACCTGCTTGTCGTGGTGGATGCTCGCGATCATCAGGATGAAAAATTTAAAACCTGGTTTGCCGGTGTTACCCAGCGGATCACGGATGCCGGCGGAAATATTTACACGGTACCCTTCAAGAAGGGGCTGTTTGACGACCTTGCGGATTTTTTTAAACCACGCGGGAAAGACCCGATTCTCGGTGTTCGTTTTGAAAACGGGCCGGTGGATTTGAGCGCGGCCGGGCAAAAATTCATTTTGAGCAGGCTGGCAGGAATATTCGGCACCGCGACTCCCAAAAATATCCGGCCGGAGCCGCCGCTCACGCGCGGAACTCCGAAAGGCTTGACGCCGCCTTCCGAAGAAACGTTTCAGGAAGGTTCTGCGCCTGCCGCCGCACCCGCTTTTGAAGGCTCTGCCGGGGCGCAAGGACCCCTCAACGAATTCGCCTACAAACCTAATTCAGCCGATCCTCCGGCGATTCAGCAGATTTATACAAAGTTGATGAGGGGCGCCCGTGATTCCCAAGGCCGTCCGGCGGACATGGTCATTCTTGATTTTTACGGAGATTCCTGCGGACCCTGCAAAGTTGCAGCGAAATATTTCAAGGATTTTGAGCAAGCCTTTAACGGCCTCGGTTATACGGTGGCGATTGTGAAAGTCGACATCGAAGGACAAGACCGCTTTATCGGTCAGGCACTTGGCATTACGAGTATGCCGGCCTTCATCTGGCATTTCACGGATGAAGCGGGAGTCGGACGCACAGGTAAATATCAGGGGGTAGGAGCCATTCTTGAAACAAGAACGGAATTTATGACGGTACAAAACCCGCAGACCGGCATGATGATGCAAATACCGCAAAGCGTGGCGAAACGGAATGCGGACGGCAGTATCGTCTGGGGACAGATTTTTAACCGGTTTCAGGAAAAGTGGAATGGGCATATTCAAAAAACAAATCCGGCAAGGGCCGAAATGCGTATGACCTTCAGCCGCCGAAGCTTTCTGACGTCCGCGTTTGCTGCGATTGGAGCTTTGACCACCCAGGGATTGCTCGGTGCTGGCGAAAAGGATCGAAGAACTGCCGAGTTGATGCAGAAACTTTCTCCGGCGGAGCTTGCGGCGCTGGATGAGAAAATCAAAACCGAAATGAAAGCCTGGGTCACGCTGTCGCAATGGTTTGCCGGACGAACGGTGGGCGAAAATGAAAACGAGCTGCCGCGTGAGACACTGCAGGAAGCTCTGAAAACCGTCGGACAATCCAAAGTGAAGGCGGAAACCAAACGCACGTTGAGCCGCGCGGAACTGAACGCAATTTTTTACAAACTTGGCATTCCGCTATACGTCTTCGACGATGTGATTGGGGTGCTGGCGCTTGACAGCGGACATTTTGCACAAAACGGATTCGCACCGGAGCAGCTTTACAACCGCTTGAATCAAACTCTGCCGGATGCGCTTGAAAAACACCCCTCGCTAAAACCGCCCACGTATGCGCGGGTCTATGAGGATACGCTGATTAGCGAGTTGATGCATGGTTCAAACAGTCTTGTCGCGCTGGAGTTCAAAAATCAAAAACCGCCCAAACTTGCGGGCGTTTACGCTTACACAACCCAGGATGGTACGCGCAATTTGAAAGAAGGCGTCGCCTACGGGGATCTGGCGGAAACCATTCAGAAAATTATGTCGGGCCTGAGCGCGTCGCTGGCGCGTACGGAAACAATCGCTAATCGTGAGGTGGCAGTTCATAACTATCCGGCGATCGGAAAGGAACTGCAGTTTTTATCGCAGGCCGGCTGGGCGGGGCCGCAGGCTGAGGAGGCGATTCAGCGGTTGGAGAAGTTAAATCCCGTCGCGGCGGCGGGCGCGCGTGAAATGCGCGATGAGTTAATGAAAGCGGCGCGTGAGGGGCGCGGCGTGCTGGATCAGGAACTTACGGCGTCTTTGAACATGATCCAGGTGCGGCGCTTTATCCCGCTGGGTTTTGTCGCGGGCGTGAATGTGCACAGCCAGAATTATCAGCGCGGCGCCTTCCACCGCGTGCTTTTGATTCAGTACGTGCCGGCCAAACTTGTCCCCGAAAAGTGGCGCGGTTTTAAGATGCGCGATTATTACGTGATTCCGATCGTGGATGCCGGCAAGGACGAAGTCGGCGGCACGGGCAGTACGCATAGCCGGCCGAACACGGGGGGAGCTGCCCGGACCTTTCTGGCGCCCGTGGGCTACGGGTTCGGACTTGGAACTTTCGAGCATGCTCTTACAGGTGTTCAGAATTATATCGAAGACAATTTAAATCAACGCCTACAGCAGCCACCGGGATATCTGCCGGACGGGTTTGATCTGGATTATTTCCGTGAGTTTATGCTGGCGAATTATGCCGTCGCGCGGCGTTTTGATGAGCGCATCCGGGTATTGGCGCACAGTCAATTTGCCAAGCTCCGCAAGGGTGAAACTCAGCAGCAGGCGGTTGAGCGATTTATCAAGATCGGCTGGACTTATTACATCAATGACATCGGCAATACGGGTCTTCATGAATTTACACACGCGAATTTGAACCAATTCGATTTTCTGCCCAATGCTTATCAGGAATCTGCGGCGATTGTGATTAACGGGTTGGTGCCGGGCCAGTACCGCAAATCCGTGCGCGATGTTTCAACCTTGATGGGCAGCAGTGTCAATCTTTATGCGGAAATCGCGGCTTTTGGGCGGGCGAATGCGAATACCTTCCGGGCTGAGTTTGCAAAAAAACAGGCGGGCTTTTTGGAAAAAGCCGAGCAGTATGCAGAGAGTACGGAGAACCGGGAACATTTTGAATATTTAGCGAGGCAATTTGACCCAGCCCCCATGAACTTTGCGAATCCCATGACCCTGCCGGATGAGTCTGGGCGTTATTTTTTGCGGGCATTCTGGCGCAGCTTTACGATGCCTGTGCGGCTTAGTAACGGGCAAACGGTTCAATATGAAAAACTGGGTCCGACGCCTGAGGGCGATTGGTTTGACGGGATCGTCACTTTCCAGCTGAATCAGATTATACCTGGGAAAGCGGCGGAACAAATTCAGGATGGATTGCCCAAAGGCTGGCAGAAAACCACGAGTCAGCGCTCCGAAATGCGCTGGCCGTGGAAGGCCAGCACAATTCGGGTCTCGGCGGTGCCTCGCTCCGAAATGCGCACAGAGCGAATCCCACGGAGAACATTCGTGAAAATTGCACTTTCCGGCTTTGCGGCACTCATACCGAGTTTTGCCACGGGCATTATCGGCGGGCCGCTGGCCTGGGCCGCGGAAAAATCTGTGCAATCGATGAATACGCGACCGGATCGTGCGAAGGCCGGCGCCAGCATGCTTTATGAGCTTGAAAACAGCGAAATCATGGTGCGCTGGCTGCTGCAAGACCCGGTGGACAACGATCGCCTCGAAACCGCGTTTGAGTATTTTGGTCTCAAAGCGAAAGCCTGGGAAAAACAGTCGCGGATGAACGAGGACGGAACCCGTGCGATCCGCACGCTGAAGTCAGACACGCAGCAGCTGAATGAAGCACTCAAGATGCTGAATATCCCGTTTTATCTGAAGGGCAATTTTATCGTTTTGCCGGAAACGGATTCCGCGCGGCGCTGGAGTGAAAACGGACTTGACCGCAGGTCTTACTATGACTTCATTCGGAGGGGCGAAAATACCCTGCCGGAAAAAAATCTGGCGACGCAGGATGAGTTTTTAACGTTCAAACGCTTTGCCTCCGAGAGCGGTATTTGGCCCGCCGCCGAGCATCCGGTGCATGGAGTTTTCCGCTACACCGAAAATTTTGAAGAGCGGCCTGAGGCGGATTTGAAAGCGCTGGTGGGTTTTATCCGCATTTTCAAGAAAGCCATTACGGATGCTCAGCAGGCTGAGCTCATGGCGCAAAATAAACAGGCTGGCGCGAAGGCCGTAGGGGATGCCCAGGTTTTCATTGCGCAAAATCTGCGCGCGATTATGCAGGCGCGCGACCCGCGCGCGATCCAGAAATATGTCGATCAGGCCTACGCGATTGACCCGAATCTGGGCTGGGGCGTGTCGCAGATGATTTCGTATCTGCGCGGTGAAATTCCGCCGGGCTATAGGGCCGAAGAATGGATCGAATTTATCAACCTTTTCTATTTTGCCAGGTTGGGGATGTGGGTACTGTGGTCGCCGGGATCGGGAGCGACGCGCGGCCCGAATCAGAGAGACCAGATCAACCAGCCAATCGCATTCAGGATCATGCGCGCGGTCAAATACAAGACCCGGACGATTTATCCGCGCGAGCTGTCTGCCGGCGTTCCGGTTGATAATTTTTACAGTTTTTCACTAGAACCGATGGGCGGCAATGGGCTTGACCGGATTCAAGGCGTTGGCCAGGGAGTGGCTGGCTTGACGGTTGGCCTCCAATTTGATGAAAAGATTTCTAAGAATAACGGGCTTACGTTTCTCAGTTATGTTTTTGAGAGTATGGTGCACCTGCAGGCGGCCGAAGACATCGTCGATCATCCGGATTTGGCTTTTATCGAAAATAAAGCACTGCGCATCCGTGTTGCCCAGCAGCTTAGTTTTCTAAGGTTTGCCAATCATGAACAAATGCACGGTTTGCCGCAGTTGAACATGGGGCTTGATTTCGGGCCGGCCGCCGAACTGGCGGCGCGGACTTTTGAACCGCCCTGGGCCCTGCGTGGCAGGGATATGGGTTACTCCGGCGATGCCGGGAACAAAGTTTACACGTTTTACGGTGCCTGGCTTTACCATCTGGTAGACGGGGCCCTCAAGGATCCCTATGACTACCGGGTCGGAGCCGCGATTAATTTGAAGTTTCTGCGCAATTTGTACGCGGCCGCCTTGAAAAATGGCGGGCAGCTGACGCCTGAAATTATTGCGGAGCTGACGCGCCAGCACACCGCTATTTTAGAAAAAGTTGTGGCGGAGCGGGTGACTGTGGATCCGAATGCAGGTGACCCGTTTGCAAGAAATACGCCGACGATTCAGGCGCTGCTGCGAGAGGCGCGAGCCCATTATGAGTTTTTGATCAAGAACAAGATTACCCATGCGTTGATTGGGCAATACTATCCCCTGATGATCCGGCCCTGGACGAGCATGAGGATTCCCGGACGGGCGGAACCTGTTTCATTATCCGTCGAGCTGAAACCGGCTCAGTTTCATGCCGGGGTGGAACATGTGACCTGGGACGGCATCCCTGCGGGGAAACATGCCGGAGAAAACGCGATCAGCAGCGGCGCCCTGGGTGACTTCATTGAAACGCCCGCCCGTCAGATGATTCAAAAGCGCGAACTTCTGCAGCGCCGCAGTGAAATGCGGCAGTCACAACCTTCTCTCGGACGCCTGGCGTTGAATGCTTTTCACGATTGGAAGGTTTCAAGTCTTGAGACCTTGTCGCTGCTTGGATTGCTTTCGTATCCGGTGCGGCCTTTGTCGCGCTCAGAACTGGAGATACGCCAGCGTTTCGGTTCCGGAAACTTTATC
>JAHFHB010000115.1 GCA_023247135.1 Candidatus Omnitrophota bacterium | reverse complement strand
AATCACCTCGGCAATGACCATTTGGGCAATGCGCATGCCGCGCTTGACCACAAAAGGCTCTTCGCCCAGGTTGATCATGATGATCTTGATTTCGCCTCGGTAGTCTGAATCGATCGTTCCCGGGCTGTTGAGCAGGGTCACGCCGTTTTTGATGGCCAGGCCGCTGCGGGGGCGGATTTGGGCCTCCGTCCCCTGCGGCATGGCCATCGAGATGCCCGTAGGCACCAAGGCCCGTTTGCCGGGGGCAATGACCAGATCCTCGTGGATAGCGGCTAAAAGATCGAGCGCGCTAGCGCCGGCGCTCATGTACTGGGGTAGTTCAAGGCCGGCGAGCGACTCAGACCGTTTGATGCGGATTTCAAACAGTTCTTCGGACATGGATTCGAATTTTGAAAATTAACGGCGCGAACGGGGACGGCCGCGATCACTGCGCTCACGCGGTTCATCGACCGGATCACGTTCCACATCGGGACCCAGCACTGGAAGACCACCGGGGATGGCCTGCTTGATGCTCAAGCTGACTTTGCCGCGATCATCCACGCCGATGGCCTTTGCCAAAACTTCCTGGCCGACACGCAGGTACTCATTGACGCTCTTGGCATAACCGTCGGTCACTTCCGAGATATGGCAAAGGCCGTCATTGCCCGGAAGGTATTCCAGAAATGCGCCAAACGGCATGAGTTTTTTCACGATCGTGTTATAAACCTTACCGATTTCGGCCTCGGCCGTAACACCCTGGATACGCGCGATAGCGGCCGCACTGGCTTCGGGATTGGTCGATGCCACATGAATCGTGCCGTCATCTTCGATGTCGATTTTCGCACCGGTTTCTTCAACGATCTTGCGGATATTTTTTCCGCCCGGGCCGATGACTTCGCCGATTTTCGACGGATTGATTTTAATCGTGGTGATACGCGGAGCATAAACGGAAAGCTCTTTACGCGGCTCCGGAAGGCTCTGGAGGATGCTCTCAAGAATCTTTTTGCGTGCTTCAAGAGCCTGACTGAAAGATTCTTTCAGAATTTCTTCGGTGACTCCGGGAATTTTCAAATCCATTTGAAGCGCGGTCAACCCTTTAGAAGTTCCCGCCGCTTTAAAATCCATATCGCCCAGATGGTCTTCGATGCCGGCGATATCGGTCAGTACTTTCCAGCGGCCCGTGTCATCCGTAATCAAACCGATGGCAATGCCGGTGACCGGCGCCTTGATCGGAACGCCCGCGTCCATCAAAGACAGCGTGCCGCCGCAAACCGTGGCCATTGAACTTGAACCATTGGATTCCAAAATATCTGAAACAAGCCGGATCGTGTAAGGGAAGACTTCCTGATCCGGAATGATTGGAGCCAGCGCGCGTTCTGCGAGCGCTCCGTGGCCAATTTCACGCCGTCCCGGTCCGCGGCTCGGTTTTACTTCACCAACGCTGAAAGACGGGAAGTTGTAATGCAGCATAAATGATTTGGATTGTTCGCCTTCGAGCGCATCAATCCTCTGAGCATCATCCCCGGACCCAAGCGTCGCAATGCTCAGGCTCTGGGTCTGACCGCGGGTAAAAACCGCAGAACCATGCGTTCTCGGCAAAACACCGACTTCACAGGTAATTTTACGGATTTCGCGTTCTTTACGGCCATCCGGACGTCGGCCCTGGCCCAAAATCATTTCGCGCACAAAGTCTTTTTCGTATTTGTCGAAAGCGGCCTTCACGGCTGATTTTTTAAAGTCAGGCGCAGTCGGGTCAAAAGCAGCTAAAACTTTTTCTGTGAAAAGCTTTGAGGTCGCTTCTTCCCGCTCTTCTTTCGAACCAAGGCTGAACACCTTTTCAAACTGCCCCTTCGCAGCGGCTTTCACCTTGTCTGTGATTTCAGTCGGGCTGACGATTTTCACGACGGCTTTCTTTTGCTTGCCCGCGGCTCGCACAAGTTCTTCAAGCAGTTCGGCCACTTCACCCAGAACCTTCTGACCGAATTTGATGCCTTCCAGCATTTTTTCTTCGGTCACTTCTTTGGCGCCAGCCTCGATCATGACCACGCGGTCATGCGTGCCCGCAAGCACTAGATCCACATCGCTTTCTTCAAGCTCCGCATGCGTCGGATTGGCCACCCACTCGCCATCCACAAGCCCCACGCGCACCGCAGCCATCCGGGCTTCAAACGGAATATCGGAAACAAGCAGCGCCGCAGAGGATGCAATCATGGACGGGATTTCCGTGGGATTTTCGCCATCGATCGAGAGCACAACCACTGTCACGGCAACTTCATTGAGATAATCTTTGTTGAAAAGGGAACGGATGGGACGATCAATCAAGCGGCTGGTGAGAATTTCTTTTTCGGAAGGACGTCCTTCACGCTTGAAAAACCCGCCCGGGATTTTTCCGGCCGCGTACGTTCGCTCGCGGTAATCCACGGTCAGGGGGAAAAAATCCTGCCCTTCCTTAAGTTCCGGCGCGGCCACGGCCGCTGCAAGAATCACGGTATCGCCGTACTGCACGGTCACGGAGCCATGCGCCTGCTTGGCGATACGGCCTGTTTCGATGGTAAGCTGTTTATTGCCGATAAGACGAGTTACTTTTTGAACGCTCATGGTTCGATTCCTTTAGTTTAGGTATTTGAAGTGATTGGACCGGCAGGAAAAAACCTGGCCAGCGGATGAATTACTTACGCAACTCGAGGCGGGCAATCAGCTTCTTGTACTGATCGGAATCGGTCCGGGTCAGGTACTGAAGCAGTTTTTTACGCCGGTTGACCATTCGAATAAGTCCATAGCGGGAATGGTTATCACGCTTGTTTTTTTCAAAATGCGGCGTGAGGCTGTTGATGCGCTCGGTCAGCATAGCGACCTGGGCTTCAACGGCGCCGGTATCTTTGGCGTTTTTTCCGAATTCGGAGATGAGTTTTATCTTCTTTTCTTTGGCTAGCGGCATTTTCAATCCTCTGCTCTTATATTTTGAATTTTGGGATTCGAAACTATACTTCAAAGATACGGCCGTGTAAAGGACTTCTTTAGGCCCGGCAGTCCCTGGCAGGCCTGCCGGATGTCCTTTTGTATCTGGGCTTTAAGCATTTCGGGGCCCTGAAATGCTCTTTCACCGCGCAAGACAGCCCCGAGAACCAGCTCAAGAGTCTGTCCGTATATCGCAACTCCTTTAAAATCAATGAGATGCGCCTCAACCGTAAGCGGGCTTGAAGACCCGAAGGTTGGCCGTGTGCCAATATTAACCACTGCCCGCTGCCACTGGCCTGCTTCAAATTTGATCTCTTTCCAGGAACGACCAGCCGGCTTTTGCCGCATTTTTACCGTGCGCGCCCAGGCCGGATAAACCCCGGCCGGAGGCAGAATATGGCTCTCAAGCTTGAGGTTTGCCGTAGGAAATCCAAGCATGCGGCCGCGGCCATCGCCCCGGATGACCTCCCCCCAAAGGCTGAACGGACGGCCCAGACATTCACGCGCCTGGGCAAGCTGGCCCTCTGCGACCAATCTGCGAATGCGCGAGCTCGAGACAATCTCGCCCCCGACTCGAACGGGCATCGTCGCGCTGAAATCAAAACCCCATTTGCGCCCCAAATAGGCCATGAGCGGCGCATCGCCTTTACGCCGGTGCCCGAAACGCGCATTATACCCCATGCAAATCTCGCGCACCTTGAGTTGCCGGCACAGCACCTCCGTCACAAAAGCCTCAGGCGCTAATTTCGAAAAGGATTCGGTAAACGGCAGGCGCAGGCAGAAATCAAAGCCGGCCCGGCTGAACAAAAAAAGTTTTTGCTCATCCGAAACAAGCAGCTGTGTTTTCTTGTCGGGATGCAAAACGCTCTGCGGATGGCCCTGAAAGGTCAGGAGCGCCGCATGGCCGCGTTTGGTTTTGGCTTCACTGAGCACTCGCGCAAAAAGCGCCTGATGCCCCAGATGAACCCCGTCGAAATTACCAAGACCTAAAAACAAAGGCCGCGAGCGTTCGGGCTTGAAAGCGCGGGGATTAGTCAGGACGTGCATGGGCAGCCGGATAAATTGAAATGATTTTAGTGCGCAGTTCCTGCGGCGTGAGATTGCGCAAAGCTTCAACCGTGTAGCTGTCCGCGGCGGAAAACTGCCCAGAACGCACGCGGCGCAATTCTTCAAGCGTGGCAAAACAGCCAAGCGCCTCGCCAAGGTCGTTGACCAGCGTGCGCACGTAAGTGCCTTTGGAAACACGGGTGAAAAATTGCACCAGCGGGCCTTCTTTGGAAAGCATGTCGAATTGGAACACCGTCACGGGCCGTGCTTCGCGCACCACCTCGCGGCCTTGACGGGCCAGCTTGTAAAGCCGCACGCCCTGGTGCTTCAAGGCAGAGACCATCGGCGGCACCTGCAGAATATCTCCGGTGAAGGCCTTGGCCTTCTCGCGCAAGTCTTCGAGCGTCACCGCGGCAGGGTCGCGCGTTTCCAGCACCTTGCCGCTTTTGTCCTGGGAGTCGGTTTTTACACCGAGCCGGATCACTCCCGCGTAGTCTTTGTCATGCCCCATAAACTCCTCTGATTTCTTGGTGGCTTTGCCGATGAGCAGAACCAGCAGCCCGGTGGCGATGGGGTCGAGCGTTCCGGCATGTCCGATTTTTTCAATCTGAAACCACTTTTTTAAAAACTGACAGACATCGTGCGAAGTCCACTCCGGAGGTTTGTCGGCGAGCAAGATTCCGTCGGGATAAAAAATAGGAATGGGTTTCATAGCCACAGCGAGGGGTAATGGCGCCGGATCACGTCAAAAATGCGTTCCTGGGTTTCTGCCAGCGTGGCGCGCACGCTGCAGCCGGAGGCTTTGCGATGCCCGCCGCCGCCAAATTCGGTCGCAATGCGGTTGACGTCATAAGCCCCTTTGGCGCGAAAAGACACCTTCACCTCGCCGGGCCGCATTTCGCTCATAAAAAAAACCACGCTGACTTCGCGCAGTGAGCGCAGAAAATCAATGAAGCCTTCCGTGTCTTCGTGCGTGGCGCCCGACTGTTTGAGGTCTTCCAGATGCATGCCCACCCAGGCAATGCGCCCCAGCGCCGTGGTTTGAACCCGGCCCAGCAGGCGGCTGTAAAGCTGCATTTTATTCAGCGAGTACGAACTGTAAATCTGGTCGTTGATTTTTTCGATGTCGATGTCTTTGGCCATCAGCACCGCTGCGATCTTGTGCGCTTCCGCCGTCGTCGTTCCGTATTTGAAAGAGCCGGTATCGGTGGCGATGGCCACGTAGATATTCTTCGCGTCTTCGCGCGTAAGGGGCAGTTTGCATTGCTTGAACAAATCAAAAACGACTTCCCCGGTCGCAGACGCTTTGGGCTTCACATAGTTGTGATGCCCGAAAAAATTATTACTGATGTGGTGATCCACGTTGAAAATAACCGTGCCGGGGCCCAGCAGTTCACGCACGCGGCCGATGCGTTCGAGGGTGGGGCAATCGGTCAAAAGCGCGGCATCAAAATTTCCGGGTTTCTGCACTTCGCTGTGCAAATGCCAGCCCTTGGCTGAAAGGCACGGCAGTCTTTCAGGAAAAGCGTCTTCGTTGACAATCAGGGTTTTTTTGCCGAGCCGGCGCAGGAGCGAATCCACCGCCAGCAGGCTGCCGATGGCATCGCCTTCCGGCGCCACATGACAGGCCAGCAGAAAACGCTTGTGCCGTTTCAGCGCGCGGCAAAATTCACTGAGTGTATCTTTTTTACCTGTTTTCAAGCTTGCGATTCCCCGGAAGGGCCCTGTTCATTTTTGCTTTCGATATCGCGTAAAACCCGGTCGACTTTAAGACCGTCGTCAAAAGAATCGTCGTAGCGAAAACTCAAAAGCGGCGTATGCCGGAGCTTGAGGGAGTCAGCCACCTGGCGCTGCAAGTAACCGCGCGCGCGCTCTAGCGCGGCCTGCGCTGTTTGGCGCGCATGCGCATTTCCGATCACGCTGTAATGCACCCAGGCAGCTTTCAAATCCGGCGTCATGCTGACATGCGTGATGGTCATGAATCCGAGCCCGGGGTCTTTAAGGCGCGTCACGATCAAATTGCTCAGCTCCATCTGCAGCAAATGAGCGACGCGGTCAATCCTCTTGCCTTGCATGAAAAGGTCCTCCCTGGAAAATGAATGGGTTTCTGCGGGTAAAAAAGTGTAGGGAACAGGCATGCCTGTTCCCTACGAACTGATGAAACTGCTTTTAGAGTTTGGCGGCGATTTTTTCCATGCGATAGGTCTCGACCGTGTCGCCTTCGCGCAAATCATCAAACCCGTTGAACGAAAAGCCGCACTCATACCCTTCAGCCACTTCGCGCACATCGTCTTTAAAACGTTTCAGGGCCGCGAACTTGCCGTCAAAAATCACGATATGATCACGCAAAATACGCACAGAGCTTTGCCGGGTCATCTTGCCCTTGGTCACCATGGCACCGCCGATCGTGCCGGCCCGGGATGATTTGAAAATTTTACGAATCTGGGCGCGGCCCTCGAACATTTCCTTGTACTCGGGC
>JAHFHB010000114.1 GCA_023247135.1 Candidatus Omnitrophota bacterium | reverse complement strand
TTTTAATCGCGACAACCGCCTGTTCGGAAAGAGACTTGAGAATTTCGAGGTCGATTTTTGAAAAAGTCTGCCGGTCGATTTTATGCCAAAGCGTAATGACCCCCACCACATCGTCCTCGATAAACGGGACTCCCACCGCGTTTCTCGAAAAGTAAAATTCCCCCGTCGCCGCAATCCGCCCTTCGACGCCGCGCCCGACGCGGATGCGGTGGCGATGCACAAAGCGTGGGTGATCTCCGAATGAGAAATAGGGGGTTAAAAACTGGCGGTCCGCATCCATCAGCAAAATCGCACAGCCTTTGGCTTTCAAAACCTGTGCGCTGAGACGTCCGATCCGGGGCAGCAGTTCATTTAAACGCAGCGAGGCGCTGATCACGCGGTGCACGGAATGCATGGTGGAAAGAGCCAGGGCCCGCGGATGGACGGTCTCGTAAAAATTATTCAACTCGAAGGTTTTGTGAGCCAATTCGACTTCAGTCAGCAGAAAATGGTGGAACAAAATCAGGGTGGGCCGTACTTTATGCTCCGGCTCCTGAAAACCGCAGAGAAAAAGAATCGCCTTCAAGCGCCCGAGATGGCGCAGTCCATACAACACGCCGCGCCGGCCCTGGCGGTCTTTATAAAAGAGGAAATCCGCCTGCAGACGGTCTTCATCCCGCGCCAGCTGCTCGGCGTATTTCGTATGAAATTCTCTGGAACTTTCATCCCCGGGGAACTGCACACGGGTGGGCAGCGCCGAACCTTTACGGTCGAGCTTGACCAACTGCACGCCGCCGTCCCGAACCAGGGCCAGCCAGCCGTTCGGGCGACCGAGCATGCGCTGATAGGCGCGGTAAGCATCCTGCCATAAAGGATTCGGCAGAAGATATTTTTCTAAAACGGTTGTAGGCCGGCGTTCACGCGTCATGGGTTTGGATTCCGTTGTCTGCACGAGAAATTATATCACTCCTTGTTTGCGAATAAATGCTTATATTCCTGAATCGCATAACGATCCGTCATCCCGGCCACATAATCACAGACCGCGCGCGGAGTCCCGTCCTCTCCGGCACGCTTCAGCACTTCAGGCCCGCAGCGTTCGGGCCGCTTGAGGTAAGCGTTGAAAAGCGTGCGGATAAATCGCTGACCTTCCTCGGTCCGGCGGCGCACATGCGGATGCTCGTACAGATTTTTACGCAGAAAGCGCTTGAGCTCCGTGTGATCCCGGCGCACGCCGTCGGAAAACCTGACCAGAGGAATACGAATTTTTTGAAGCCCCGAAAAAGTACGCAGTTTTTTCATGCGGATTTTAGCGAGAGTGCAGCTAAAAACATCGCGGACAAGCCGGTCGATAAGCCGGCGAATCACCGCCGGCTGTAAAAATTCCCCGGCCAGGCTGCCGCCGGCGCGCTCTTCAGCTTCGCCGCGGCTTTGGCGCCACAGGGGCAGGGCATCAAGATCCTCCACCCCAAGAATACCGGAGCGCAGGCCGTCATCCAAATCGTGGCTGGTGTAGGCGATCTCATCGGCCAAATCCACCACTTCCGCTTCGAGCATGCGCAGGGGCCGGTGATAAGGCCCGGGCAATTGCGCAGGATGTTTCTTCAGGCCTTCCAGGGTTTCAAAGCTCAAATTCAAACCCGGAAAATCGGGGTAGCGGGCTTCCAGCTTCTCCAAAATCCGGAGGGCCTGGGCATTGTGCTCAAATCCGCCGTGACTTTTCATTAAATCCCTCAGCGCCCATTCCCCGGCATGGCCGAACGGCCCATGCCCGATGTCGTGCGCCAGGCTGACCGCCTCCACCAAATCCTCATTCAATTTCAGCGCCCGGGCCAGCGTGCGCGCAATCTGACTGGTCTCCAGCGTGTGCGTCAGGCGTGTGCGGTAATGATCGCCCTCGTGATTCACAAAAACCTGGGTTTTGTACTGCAGCCGCCGGAAGGCCCTCGAATGAATAATGCGGTCGCGATCACGTTGAAAAGCCAGACGAAACGGATGTTCACTCTCCGGATATTTTCTGCCCCTGGAATGTTTTTCTGAAACTGCATACGGCGCCAGCGCGGCAGAGGAAAGCAGAGGCTTCGAAGAAATAGCCGGAAGGGTTAAAACAAGTTCACCGCGCGCCATTCAACACACGCATGAGCGCTTGATAAACAGAGTCCAGTGATTCCGACATGACTCTCACGCCGGCCGTCACCGACATGAAATTGGCATCGCCTTTCCAGCGGGGCACAAGATGAAGATGCAGGTGTCCAGGGATCCCCGCTCCCGCAGCCCTGCCAAGATTCACGCCCAGATTGAATCCGTGCGGCTTGAACGCCTTGTGCAAAGCTTTTTCCATTTGAACCGCAAGCGCCAGCCAATCCAGCCTTTCTTTGTCAGACAAAGCGTCGATGGTTTTCACATGGCGGGTCGGCAAAATCAGGATATGCCCGTTCGTGTAGGGGTACAAATTCAAGACGGCAAACGCGTGGCGGGTGCGGCGCAGCACATGTTCGCGGCGGTCACTGCGGGACTTGGCAATGCGGCAAAAAATGCAGCCTTTTTTCCTTGCCCCTTCAGGACGAATGTAGGCTTTGCGCCAGGGCGCCCAAAGTCGATCCATCAGATTTCCTTATCCAGATCAGTTTAGGCAGGTTGTAAAACGCAAAAAGAAGATTGAGGTCTTCCAGATTCCAAAGGTGCAGTCCCGCTTCCTGGGCGATGAGCTTTGCGTTCTGCTCAATTCCGGCGGGAGCGGCCAAAAGACGTACCAATTTCTTGGCGCGCAGTTTTTTCGTCTCTTCGATAAAAAGCGTCACGTCGTCTTCGCGAACCTGTTCTTTAAAAAACCGGCAGACCCAGCGGACTCCGGGCGCTTGCGCATAAAACAGCGGTTCCCCGCTGCCAGCCGGACGCACCGCCGTTTCCTCAAAAGCCGGCAGCGTAATCATTTTGGAGCCGATCTGCACCCGGTCGCCGCGGAAAACCTGAAACAGGTCCTGCAGTCTTTCGAGAAGATTGGCGGCCGAATCCGATTGAAGCTGCTCCAAAAGCCCGCGGCAGACATCGCCGAACTGCGTCTGAATGGACAAGCGGTCCATCCCCGCAGCCAGGCGCCGGCTCAAAACCTCTTTAAGCCAGAAAGCAAACAGGCTGTCGTCCAAAAGATAAAACACGCCGCGCCGGCTAACCAGCTCATCCTGCACCAGGCGCTGAAGAATTTTTTTGCATTCACTCAGTTTGCATTCCAGCGTCAGCGCAAGCGCCTGGACTTTCCGGATCCCGCCGCTGAGCGCCAGCAGAGCGCGAAAATGAAGTGCGGGTTCTTTGAGCGCGCCAAGGCTCTGTTCGAGAGTGCGCGTAAAAAGTTGAGCCAAACGCCCGTATTCGTCACAAAGCTCTTTTTGCAGGGCTTCGAAAACTTCCCGGCTGCCGAGCGCACAAGCCATCGCTTCATGCTCCGAATCTCCCGCAGCCCGTACCACCTGTGATTCAGCCCAGTGTTCCGTCAGCAGTTGCAAATAAAGCGGGCTGCCTCCCGTGAGCTGGATCAGCATCTTTTTCTGCGGCTCGGAAAACAAACGGCCCGGCAGCCTGGACTCCAGAAATTGGGCCGACTCCTCAAAGTCAAAAGGCGCCAGCTCGAGCACTTCAAAATTGCCAAAGAGCAGAGACAGTTTTTCGTGAAAAATCGCACGGGCCGCCGCCGGCCGGGAACTCAGAACCCAGTAAAGCGTGTTTTTGTCCACCAGGATCTGACGGCCAAGCAGTTCAAACGGATGCGGGAGCGGCAGGGCTTCCAAGGCCTGAAACTCATCGAGGATCAGTACGGCCTTTTTGCCGGACTCTTCGGTCAAAAGCCCGGTGAGACTGAAAAGTTCGCGCATGAAAACCGACGGTTTCTCGCTGCGGCGGTGAGTGCGCTGAAGGTGGCGGATTTTTTCAACGGTTCTGGGATAGATTTTTTCCAGCTCTGCCAAAACCAAAGCGGGTGATGCTTCCGGTTTCTCCAAAGAGCCGGCAGGCGCCAGCGCCCTGAGCAGCGCGTGGACCCAGCGGTCTGAAAGTGCGGCGGGGTCTGAAAAGGAACAGTCGATGTAAAGACAGGCGATGCCGGGAATCCGCCCGAGCCGCTGCGCCATTTGAGCTGCCACCCAGGTTTTGCCGAACCCGCGGGGCGCAATCAAGCCCAAATTCTGCCTGAATCCTCTTTGAAAGGCTTCCAGGCGCTGCTCCACACGTGCGAATATCTCCGCCCTCTTGGAAAGCTTTGAAGGCATGGAATAACTTCTTGGGTTCACTCGTTTGAAAAAGAAAGGGTTGAATTAAAGTAAAGCGATGCCGCTATATTACTCGCCCTCAAGGCGAATTCAAGCTTTAAAAAAATCAGCCACCCCGCACACCGGCCTCAAGAATCTTTTTGAGTGCGGCCGCCAATTTCAAAGCGTCATGCCGCACCAATTCCTCCTCGGACGCAATGTCTTCCCAGTAAATTTTTGCCCGGGTCAGCCCCTGGAGAGCGGCCATGTCCTTTTGACTCACCGGGGCCTGTTTTCTTTTGGAATACAGCGCCAAAGCAGCCTCGGAAAAATGCGTTGAAGAGCAAAGCACTGCATCCAGGCAATCCTTGCCCAGGTATTTAAGAATTTCGGCCACATGGTCCGAGACTTGAAACTGATTCGTCTCTCCGGGCTCGGTCATCACGTTGCAAATATAAATTTTGCGCGCCGGGCTGGCAGCGATGGACTCCGCAATCCCCCTGACAATCAAGTTGGAAACCACGCTGGTAAATAAATCCCCGGGCCCCATAATAATGTACTTCGCGTTCCAAAGAGCCTCCAGAGCTTCGGGGTGCGCCGCAGCTTCCGGTTCCTGCCAGAGTTTGCGGATGCGGATAGACGGGTCAGCGCTTTCGAAAAGATCAATGGCACTTTCGCCTTTCAGCGTTTCGCCATTCTCAAGCTCGGCGTAAAGCGTATTCAGGTTTTCCGTCACCGGGATCACTTCCCCCTGGATATCCAGAATTTCTCCCAGGGCCTGGACCGCCGGAGTCATGCCGCCGCGCATTTCACAAAGCGCGGTTAAAAGCAGGTTGCCCAGCGTGTGCCCGGCCAGTTCCCCGCCGCGTTCAAAGCGGAACTGCATCAGCTCGTTGACCAGATCAGGTGCCGCCGAAAGTGCCACCAGACTGCGCCGAATATCGCCTGGCGGCAATACGCCGAACATGTGTCTGAGCCGCCCTGTGGAGCCGCCGTCGTCGCTCATACTGACCACGGAGGTCAGCCGGACGCCGGGCAGCGTTTTCAGCCCGGAAAGCAGCGTAAAAAGCCCCGTACCCCCGCCCAGACAAACCACACGCGTTTCTTCATGGAGGCTACGGCGCACTTTTTCGACAAACTCGCGGATGGGAAACGGCTTGGAAATAATTTCTGTTTTTTTGAAATGTCCCTGATCGAGGATTTTGCGCTGTCCCTCGCTGGACGTCAGGCAAAGCACCGGCGGAGCCTGAAAATTCTGCAGGGCTTGAAGCCGCCGCAGGACTTCCGGCGCGGCCATGCGTAGAAGATGAAAATCCAGAATCAGCAGCTGGAATTTCGAGGAAATGGCTTGTTGAAAAACATCAAACCCGTTGTCCACCGAGACCATATCGTATTTGAACCGTTCAAGCGTCGAACGGATCAATGTCTCCAGATCGTGATCGGAAGTCCCTAACAAGATTCGCATGTGCAGTTAATACGGCCCGTACAAGCCAAAACTAAAGCTCTGGGAACACTCAAAAAGATCCCAAAGAACGCCGTTAATGAGGCTGGACGTTGCCTATGAAATCTAAAAAAATCCTGATTATTATTCCGGCCTACAATGAGGAAAAAGCCCTGCCCCGGCTGATTGCGGAACTCAAGTCGCTTCCCCTGCCCCTGGACTTGCTCGTGGTCAATGATGGTTCGCGCGATCAGACCGCCGAAGCCGCGCGACAGGCAGGCGCCTGGGTCGTGGATCTCCCCTGCAATCTGGGCATTGGCGGGGCCATGCAAACAGGCTTTAAATACGTATCCCAGGAAGGCTATGATGCCGCGGCTCAAGTCGACGGCGACGGCCAGCATAATCCCGTAGACCTCCTGAAAGTGCTCGAGCCGGTTTTACAAGGGGAACTGGATCTGTCCATCGGCAGCCGTTTTCTGAGTGACAAAGGCGGCTTCAAATCAACGTTTACGCGCCGGCTTGGCATTTCTTTTTTCTCAACGCTGCTGAGTGCTTTGACTGGCCTGCCGGTCACCGATCCCACTTCGGGATTCCGGGCGGTCTCAAAAAAATTGGCGTTGCGCTTCGCTGAATATTATCCCGTCGATTTTCCGGAACCGGAAGCCATCATGATCGCGCACCGGACGGGCGCACGGATCGGCGAGGTCCCAGTAAGCATGCGTAAACGCCTCGGCGGCATCTCCTCTATACGCTATTGGAAAACGGTTTACTACATGTTCAAAGTCACGCTGGCAATCCTGATCGACCGGCTGAAAAAGAAAGGCTAAAAGCCATGCA
>JAHFHB010000113.1 GCA_023247135.1 Candidatus Omnitrophota bacterium | reverse complement strand
CCTCTAGCTGTGCCGCAGCTCCAATCCCGGTCGTTGCACCTAAGCTAATCGTCGTTGCGGTAATATCCGCCGCCGCATCCGCTCCCAACTCCTCAATCGCTCCCGCGGATGTGATCGTAATTGTATCCCCGGCTGCTGTCACATTGCCCACATTCACATCCCCGCTTGTCGTTGTACTCACCGTGATGTTGCGATTATTACCATTGGCAGTCACCGTTGTTAAATCCAGATTCCCGCTCACAGCATTCAGCGTGATCGCTCCATTATTCGTCGTCGCACTCGTCACCGCTAGCCCGCCCGCCATGTCGCTAATATCCATAGCACCAGTCCCTGTGACCGAAGCGTTTGTCAGAGTCGTCACGTCGATATCCAGATCAATTCCCGTCGCAGCGACAGCACTCATCGATAATGCTTTCAAGTTAACAGCGGCTGCATTGCCATCCGATATCGCTCCGCCGGTGGCCGTCAAAGTGGCAGTGCCGCCATTGGTATCAATGCTGTTATTGACCTGAATACCGGTTCCGGCCGTCAGCACGACATTGAGAATGCCAGCGGCCACAGATGCCACACTGATAAGCCCGTCAAGAATAAGGTTACGTGTTGTTTGAAGAGTCAAAGTCACAGCGCCATTATCCGTTGTTTTAGTAATGGAAGCGGCCGCGGCCAGCGTGATATCACTATTCGCCGAAGCACCCGTGGTCAGAGTCACGCTTGTTCCGGCATCCAGTTTCGTATTGATCTCAGAATCTTTAACAATCGCACCGCTCGCATTGGACGTATAAACAAAAGGATTGGTACCACTGGTGGTCACACCGGCGGTCGCCGCACTTGAGATTGTGATGCTATTAGGATCCAAAAGCCAGGTCCCTGCCTTACCGTGGGACGCCGCGGCATCGATGTCGATCCCGTCAACATCCAAATAAATTTTCCCTGAGGTTTCAATCAAGCCTCCGTTACCCGATAAAAGTCCTCCGCGGGCGCTCAAAACACCGTAGGCACGCGTGGATTCATCGGCCCATACGATAATTTTTCCGCCATTCCCCTCAAGCAGAGCGTCTGCCCGGATCAAAGCAAACTGATCGACGTAAGTCGCACGCGCGTTATGCTCGCTGCCCAGCCCCTGATAATTACCGCCGATCAACACTTCACCCCCGCCGGAATAACCGGAGGCATTCACCGTAGCACCGCCAAAAAGCCCCACCTTTTCACCCAGCACTTTGATCGACCCGCCTTTTTCCCCGGCTTGATCTCCAAGGGCATTCAATGTTCCGGATACCGCCACAATGCCCTGATCACCGCCATCGAGAATAATCTGGCCGTTTTTCTCAGCCAGCGTGTTGGCTTCAATAAGACCTGTATGATTGATGACGTGATCGAAAACCTGCTCTGCCGCTTTGGCCGACAAAACGACAAGCCCCCCCGTGGCCTGGATCGTTCCCGTATTATTGATTCCGTTCTCAATGCGATGTCCCTGCAAATCCATCACGGGCGCGCTGACGGCCTCATCTACGGCCACAGAAATAAGCCCGTTACCGCCGCTGATGTCGAGAGTCACGCGGTCGCCTGCAGCCATCACCGCAGCCCCGCCATGGGCCGCGATCTGTCCTTCGTTTTGAACCGCACTTGCCACAAAAGCCAGAAAACTGCCCGGAGTCACCTGAAAACTTCCTTTATTACTGATAACCGCCGTGTCCTGGTTCAAGCCGCGCGATAATTCCGCCACACCGGCGAAAAACTGGGCAGGGTTAATGCCTAGTGTAGAAAGGATAGCCCCGCCATTGACGGCGCCTTGAAAAGACTGGCCGATCTCAAAACCGTGTTGGTTGATGAAGGCTGCAATGCCCTCCAGATTCAAAACACCGGCCCAGGACGAAGCGTGATCATCGTTGATGTTGAAGATGGCGCGCGAAGCCGCATCGATAGTCCCATCCGCATTAAAAATATTGATGTTGACCGTCTGCCCGTCGGCAATGTCGCCATTGAGCACCTGGTAAGACTCGCCTGCTCTGGCGCTGACTTGCGTGATATTGCCGTCGCTGACGCTAACAGGATTTCCCTGAAAGTCGGTCACCACCCAACCATCCGCGAAGGCGCTGGGCACCGCGTAGGAAAACAGGTGCAGCACTGCCAGGGATATCGCAAGAGTGTGCTTCACGTTTTTTTTCATTTCGAATCCGCCTTTAAGCCACTATTTTTCAGCATCATGCTTTAGAATACTTCTGCCGACACACCAAAATAAAACGTTCCCCGAGTATTGTCATTGGGCCTTGAGCCAGTCGGCGCACCCCATTGAAAACGGCCGTAAACTTTGTCGAGCAATTCCACGCGCACGCCGCCGCCGGCGCCGGAAAGAAATCGTCCGTCACGTTCCCCTGTCAAAGGGCGGCGCAGCAGACCCCCGCCGAAATCAAAGAAGCCCACACCCATGATTTGATTGCGCATTGTTTTTTTGGCATACGGCAATTTCCAATCTTTCGGGAAAAAGTAGGACGGCACGTAAACTTCGTTATCAAGATAGGCGCCGTAATCCGCCAGATATTCGCTTTCCTGATAACCACGCACTGAAAACGCGCCGCCGAGATGCATTTGCTCCGAGGGCGCCAGGGAGTCCGGCGTCAACTGCATCGAACCGCGCGTGGCAAGCACCATGTCATGCGGCAGATGCTGGTATCTCAACAAGGACGAACGGTAGATAAAAAATTGCCCGCCGGTTCCAGCCCGGGTTGCGCCGTTGTCCTGTTTATCCGACGATCCGAGAAAATTACAGAACCCAACATGAAAAGTCTGGGGGAAAATAGTCCGGCCCCAGCGGTCATTCTCTTCCAGGTTGAGCCCAAGATTCAGAATCCGCAATTCATCCACACCGGCCTTGGCACCGCCCACGGTGTTCTCAACACTCTTCCAATCAAACCCGACATTCACCCCGGCATTGAAATGCTGTTCATCCCAAATGGGCTGAGTGACGTACATCCCGTAGGTCGTCGCATGCCCGCGCACATTCAGGGCCTTAAAGCTGCCGCCCAAATCCACCGCCGAGCGGCTGTAGGAAAACCCCAGCGCCGTTTTAAAAGAAGTCACCGGAATATTGTAATTCGCGCCTACCGCCCAGGCATGCCGGCCGATTTGAAAACGGCTGGAAACTTCATCCATCAAACCCAGAAGGTTCGTATGCGTCAGCCCAACACCCCAGCGGGCATGGCCGGTATTGTCGGTGCCCAGATTATTGACGTCCGTCGAAAGGTGCAGCGGCCATTGATCTTTAACATTGATTTCAAGATCCGTCGTCTTGGCTTCACGGCCCGGCTTTAAAACTGCCCTTGCCTTGATGTCGCGGTTCTTGTTAAGAAAATTCAAACTCGCGCGTAATTGATCATAAAAAAGAACGTTGCCTGCAGTCACCCGCAGCATGCGCCGGATCAGCGCCTCCGAAAACCACTTATTTCCTTTAATCTCAATCTGCCCGATGACTCCCTCAATGACGGCGATTTCCACTTTGCCGCTTGTGACATTCTGCGGGGGCAGATAAACATAGGCTGCGATAAAACCCACACTCCGGTAGTGTTCTTTGATCGCGCCGGCAATCGCTTTGAGATCCTTGAAATGAACCTGCTTGTTCAGGAAGCTTTCGTAAAACGGCGCCAGCTCTTCCGTTGCAATGCTTTCATTCCCCGTAACTGCCACTTCTTTGAGCAGGAAAGTTACCGCCGATTCAGGCTTGCTGATCTCAGCCGCTTCTTTTTCGAGAACCTCCTGCTGGGCAGGCTTGTAAGCAGCCGCTTTCGTTTTAGCTTCAATATCCCGTTCGCTTTCAAACCGGCCTTGTTCCGCGCCCGCCGTTTCATTGGCGCTCTGAACAGCGGCATAGCCCGAATGGTTGTGAAGTAGCACAAAAATCAGAACAAGAACTGAGACATTCAAAGATTGTTTCAACATAATTCCTTTCCTCTATAAATGCGTCACGCAACAGCTAAAATTACAAAAGCGATTTCGAAAACAACTTTTTCACGATAATGAAGAGGATGTCTAAGCCTACTGAATATAACGGGTTAATACAACTTGCCCGAAGGCGGTGAGCTCATTTTTTAAGCGTTGTTATAAATTGCTATATATTCGGTGGATGATAAAACCAAATTCTGGTAAAAGCTTTTCAAAATCCATTAAATTTAAAAATTACCACGCGCCAAATTCCCCAGGGAGTTCGCTGGTTAAATCCATGGCCTGTCCCGTCAGCGGATGCCGGAACGAAAGCCGCCCGGCATGCAACAGAAGACGCGGCGCTTTTAAAACCGTCAGCATGTCTTCGTGCCAGCCGCCTTCAAGGTAACGTGAAAAAAGCGCGGGATCGATATAAATTTTATCGCCTGCAATCGGGTGGCCAACCAGCGCAAAGTGGGCGCGCAATTGATGCATGCGCCCTGTTTCAGGCCAAGCCGTAACACGCGTATACTTAAAATCTCCGGCCTGCCCGTATCCCAGAACCCGGTAGCGCGTCCGGGCCGATTCGCCCTGAGGATCATGCACTCTTAAACGAAACTGGCGATAAGCTTGCGTTCCAAGCGCTTGATCCAGAACGCCTTCCGACGGCTTCAAATGACCGGTTAAAACCGCGCTGTATTCCTTCTGCACCCGCCTTTCCTGAAATTCAATGCCAATTTCACCGGCCGCATGTGAAGACTTGGCCACAATCACAAGCCCGCTGGTTTCAGAATCGATCCGGTTCACACAGGAAAGCTGTTCGGTCAATTCCGCGCGGTCTCGTTTGAGAAGGCTCAGCAGCGTTCTGTGCACAAACCGGCCGCCAGGATGAACGGGCAGCGGTGCAGGCTTGTCAACCACCAGCATCCAGGCGTCTTCGTAAATAATCCGGTAATTTTCCGCGACAACGTAATCAGCTTCTGTGCGCATGAAAAGCATTGTAGCAAGAGACAAGTTGCAAGTCACAAGTTACATGTGACTTGTGTCTTGTGTCTTGTGTCTTTGTGCCTTGTGGCTTGTGCCTTGTGTCTTTGTGACTTGTGTCTTTGTGCCTTGTGTCTTGTGACATGTGTCTTTTTATATGCTACAATCCGCCTATCCACCCATGAGACCGTTCAATCATCATCCAAGAAACAGCCACTCGCGGCCGCATCATGACTCGCATCGCCGGCCCGACCCCATGCAGGGGCGCTATATCGACGAGAATGAAAAAAAATTCTATGCCGGTACAGTCATTGATCCCACGCCGCGCATCCGGCTTGAGGACGGCTCCAGCGAGCTCACCATGCGGGCCATGGATCTCATTGCCCCGATCGGCATGGGACAGCGCGGACTAATCGTAGCTCCCCCGGGATCGGGCAAAACCACTTTTCTCAAGCACCTTTGTCAGGCCGTCACGAAAAGCGCCCCGGATGTAAAACTCTTCTGTCTGCTCATCGACGAACGCCCTGAGGAAGTCACGGATTTCAGGCGCAGCGTCCCCAAAGGGGCGGAAGTGTGCTGGTCGTCCTCGGATGAAACATACGAGCATCACATCAGCACAGCGGATGTCCTGATGAAACAGGTTTATCGTGAAGTCGCCGGCGGCGCAAACGTCATGGTGCTGATTGACTCCTTGACCCGCCTGACGCGCGTTCACAATGCGGATATGCGCTCCAGCGGACGCACGCTTTCAGGCGGCGTGGATGCCCGCGCCCTGGAAATTCCGCGGCGGATTTTCGGCTCGGCCCGTAAAATTGAAAATGGCGGTTCGCTTTCCATCCTGGCCACCATCCTGGTTTCAACGGGCAGCCGCATGGATGACATTATTTTTGAGGAATTTAAAGGCACGGGCAATATGGAAATTTATCTCTCTCGCGAAGTTTCCAGCCGGCGGATTTACCCGGCGCTGGATATCGCCAAAAGCGGCACGCGCAAGGAAGAACGCCTGCTCGAACCTGCGGAACTCGAACAGGTTCACCGGGCCCGCCAGGCCCTGGCCGGCCTAGGCACCGTGGAAGCCGCCAAGGCGCTCGTCGATACCCTGCAAAAATTTCCTACCAATAAAGCCCTGCTCACTGCCATCAGCAAAATCTAACCTTCCATGCAAAAATTCAAAGCCCAGGAATACTCGCCGCTTTTAGCCTATCTTTTCAAGCACTGCGCTCCCATGACTAAAACCAAAGTCAAGCAGACCCTTAAATACGGGGCGGTACGCGTGAACGGACGGGTCACCACCTCACACGCTTATCCTCTGAAACCCGGAGATCTCATCGAACTCACGGGCAAAAAAGCGGCGGTCACCGAGAAACTGAAAACCGGCATGGACTTCAAACTGCTTTTTGAAGACGAAGATGTTTTTGTCGTTGAAAAACCTTCCGGCCTGCTGACCGTGGGAACCGACCGTGAAAAAGAAAAAACGCTTTACTACCAGTTGACCGCGTATCAAAAATCCAAAAGCAAGCTGGGCAAAGGCCGCATTTTCATCGTGCACCGGCTGGACCGGGAAGCTTCAGGCCTTTTGGTTTTCGCAAAAAATGAGGCGGCCAAACGCGCACTGCAGGGAAACTGGAGCAGTGCCGTGAAAAAATATTATGCCGTCACCGAAGGTGCACCGCGGGAAA
>JAHFHB010000112.1 GCA_023247135.1 Candidatus Omnitrophota bacterium | reverse complement strand
GCTGGAACAGATGGTGCGCGAGCGCCTTCAGCTTGATAAGATTCTTGCCGGACTGCCCCAAGGCGCCTAGTTTTTCATTTTTACATTTTGAGGAAGGGTATGGAAAAAAAGAAAATTCTTGTCGCCATGAGCGGCGGCGTCGACAGTTCAGTGGCTGCTGCCATTCTCAAGCAGGCGGGCCATGAAGTGGGCGGCGCGACCATCCGCACCTGGGCTTCGGGCAGCTGCGCGAGCGTGAACACGCGCGCCTGCTGCGGCATCAGCGGCGTAGACGATGCGCGCGAAGTCGCGGATTCTCTCGGCATCCCCTACTGGGTTTTTAATTTCGAAGAAGATTTTAAAAAGCACGTGGTGGATTACTTTGCGGAAGAATACAAACGTGGGCGCACTCCCAATCCGTGCGTGGCCTGCAACGAACATATTAAATTCCGCCTCTTTTTACAGAAGGCGCGCCAGCTCGGTTACGACATGATCGCCACCGGCCATTACGCGCAAATCGTGCGCGATGAAAAAACGGGAGCGCTGGCCCTGGCCGAAGGCGCCGATCCGCGTAAAGATCAGTCCTACGTACTTTTTCCAGTGGCGCCGGATCTGCTTCCTTTCATCTTGCTGCCGGTCAGCCATTTCACCAAAGATCAGATTCGCGCCAAAGCCGCCGAGTTCGATCTGTGCGTGAAAAACAAACCCGATTCGCAGGAAATCTGTTTCATCCCGAGCAATGATTACGGGGCGTTTCTGGAGAAAGAATTTTTCAAGGGCGAAAAACATCCCGGGGCCATTCGTGATCAGGAAGGCAGGGAAATCGGACAGCACGACGGTTTTTACCACTACACACGCGGGCAGCGCCGCGGGTTGGGCGTGGCGGCCAAAGACAGAATTTATGTGACGGCGACCGACCCGGAGCGCAATGAGGTCATTGTCGGCGAGAAAAGCGATCTTCTGGACGCGGGCCTGACGGCCTCGCGCATGAACTGGTTTATTCCCCAAACGCCCGGAGCGATTTTTAAAGCGCATGTCAAAATCCGTTCGCAGCATGTCAAAGCCGCGGCGGAAGTGACGGTGCTGGCTGATGGCTCTGTGCAGGTCATGTTTGAAGAACCGCAGGAAGCCATTACCGCCGGACAAGGCGCGGTGATTTATGACGGCACTAAAATTTTGGGCGGCGGCTGGATTGACCGCGCGCTCAAAACAGCGCTGGATCTGAAGGGAGCTTGTTCCGCGTGAGTTCAAGCATTCGCATGGATCTTCATAAACAGGACAGCCTGGTGACCTGGGCCGCCAAACGCATGCGGCCGGTATTTCCGGTGGTGGTTCCGCTGCGTTATGGCGTTGAAGAAGCTTCTCTGCCTTGCGTGAAGCCCGGAGCAAACGTGCGGGCGGGGGATGTTGTTGCGCTCCCGAAATCTGCGGCGGGATTGACCCGGCACGCTAGCGTATCCGGCACAGTGCGCGAAATCAGCGCATTTCAACACCCGCTCGGCGGGCACGGAGAAGGCATCTGGATTGAGCCGGCGGCATTCGGCGAGCCGTGGCGCGGCCAACCCGAAGCCAAATTTTCCGGCGGCGAATCGTTAGTTTCTTTTTTGCGTTCCAAGGGGCTGGTGGATTTCAGCAGGGACATGGAGCCCTTGCATGTGAAACTGCAGCGCTTCGAGGCGAACCGGCCCGAGGCGTTGATCATCAACGGCTGTGACGCAGAACCCTACCTGACTTCGCATTACGCTTTGGCGATGGCGCACCCGCTTGAAATTTTAAAAGGCGCCGAGTGGTGCCGCCAAGCCGCGGGCATTGCACGGCTGGTCTTTGTTTTTCAGGAGGATCAGGAACACGCGCTTGAACTTTTGCGCAGCAAGATTTTTTTTCAACGCCTGACGCATGTCCAGGTGCTGACGGTGCCGGCCGCCTATCCGCATGGACTGGATGAAATGGTGCTGCGGCGGGTGGTTTCCGGGCACATGTCTGCGGCTGAGTCGTGCCGCGGGTTTTCAGCGCCCATGCTGCAGATGGCCACCGTCCACGCGGTGTGCGAGGCGGTCGAGCTTGGCAAGCCGCTCATGGAACGGCTTGTGACCGTGGCCGGCGAGTGTACGGTAGAAGCGCACAACGTTTGGATTCCGCTGGGAGTTTCTTTGCAGGATGCGTTTCGCGCGTGCGGTGGATTTTTAAGAGACCCTGCGAGGGTGTTGATGAACGGCCCGATGATCGGCTTTCCGCAAACTTCCGTGGATGTGCCGGTGCTGCCAGCCGCAAGTGCGGTGCTGGCATTGCCGCCGGAACGCGTGTCGTTTGCCGAAGAAGCCCCGTGTAATCGCTGCGGCGACTGCCTTCAGGCCTGTCCGTCGGGGCTCTCACCGGCTGATATCACGCTTGCGGTGGAGCGCGGCTTGCCGGAACTGACGCCCGCGCTGGGTTTGGAAGCGTGCATCCGCTGCGGCCTGTGCGCCTACGTTTGTCCTTCGGATCGCCCCATGCAGAAACTGATCGCCGAGGCCTTTGACACGCTCGAAACCCGCAGCCCCGCGCCTGTTGTTCGAGGTGCCCCGGCCGCGCCTCTCGTTCCCGTCACTCTTTAGTAAAGATTCCCTGCGGTTGACCCGATAATTCCCAAAGCCTCTTTTTACTTAAGCTCAGGTATGCTAGGCTGTTCATGAAGATTGTCATTTTAAATTTAGTTGTTCCTCCATCCGCCACGCGTAACTTAAAAAGGGTCCGCATATGAAAAAAGTCATCACAGGTTTTCTGGCCGGCGCTTTATCCATGCTGATTGTTTGGGGGGCCATTCGCGAAGAAAGCGCGGGCTTTCAACCCAAGGTGGCGGTGTCTTTAAAAGGAGCGCAATTAAGCTACGGAGATCTGCGTAAAGCCGCCACCTCGGAACTCGTGCCGGTGGAAAATGACGAGTATTCCATTTTGGAAACCGCGGCGCAGAACTGGATTCGCGAACAGGTTTTAAGTGCCGAAATGCGGGCCCTGCATGTGAACAGCCGCGATGAAGTGTTTCAGAAGCAGGTTTGGCCGAAAGTGCATGTGACGTATGAACAGGTGCGCAGCTACTATGACAAGAATCGTGAAGTTTATGGCGCAACCTTCGATCAGGTTCAGCCCGCCATCTCCCAGGAATTGCGCCGCAGAGCCTACATCGATGCCAAAGAAGACTACCTCAAAGAACTGATCAAAAAATACGAAGTCAAAATCAATTTGCGTAAACCTGGTTCCTACGTGGAAGGGTTGGCCGTGGCCCGCCAGGGCACGGGGCCGGCAGCACCGGGCGCACCGGCGCTTCAGTTTATGCCGCCGCAAGCTGCTGGAGCGGCACCCATGCCCGCGCCTGTTCCGTCAGCGCCGCAGCCCGCGGCCAATGCGGTGGTGAATCAGGATATTACCGGCCGCCCAGCCAAGGGACCGGCCAATGCGCCGGTCACGATTGTTCAATTCAGTGATTTTCATTGCCCGTTCTGTCAGCGTGTGGAAGCCACCATGGATCAAATTCACCAGACCTACGGTGACAAAGTCCGGATTGTCTGGCGCAATTTTCCACTGCCGTTTCACAAAGGCTCAGATCATACTTCCGCGGCGGCTGAATGCGCCCATGAACAGGGCAAGTTTTGGGAGTATCACAAGGAACTGTTTGCCAATATGAGCGGCGACCGCAGCGATGCGGGCCTGAATGCCATGGCGGCGAAACTCGGCCTGGACCAGGTGAAGTTCAAACAGTGTCTGGACAGCGGCCGGACTAACGCGATAGTGCAAAAAGATATGACCGCCGGCCAGCAGGCCGGTGTGAACGGAACGCCGGCTTCTTACGTCAACGGGCGCGAAGTTTCAGGTGCGGTTCCGTTTGAACAATTTAAGGCCGTAATCGACGGCATTCTCTCCGGCCATCCGCTTCCGCCGCCTGCGCCTGCGGCGCCGGCCCCGACACCTGCGAATCCCGGACAGCCGATTGTTTTTTCAGACCTGGCGGGACGGCCGACGATGGGTAACCCCAATGCCAAAGTAACGATGGTGGAATTCAGCGACTTCCATTGCCCGTTTTGCAGCCGGCACGCGCCCACGCTGGAGAAACTGGTTAAGCAGTATCCTAACGATGTGAAACTCATTTGGCGCAATTACCCGCTTTCCTTTCACCAGGGGTCTGATCAGACTTCCGCCGCGTCCGAATGCGCGCATCAACAGGGCAAGTTCTGGCAGTACCATGACGAAATTTTTGCCACGCAGCAGGGCGGCGATCGCAGTGATGCGGGGCTTAAAGCCATGGCCGTGAAACTCGGTCTGGATACGGTCAAATTTAATCAGTGTCTGGACAGCGGCAGCGCCAAAGCGGTTGTGCAAAGCGATTTGGCGGCTGGAACTAAAGCGGGTGTCAACGGCACACCGGCCACCATTATCAACGGGCGGCTCGTTTCAGGGGCAATGCCGTATGAAAAATTTGATGCCATCGTATCCAGCCTAATCAAGACGGGAAATTTTCCGCCGGATGCGCCGGCCGCTCCTCCGGCGCCGACAGGGCCCGTCACGTTTGATGATCTGGCGGGGCGGCCTTTCAAAGGCCCTGCCGATGCACCCGTGACATTTGTGCAATTCAGCGATTACCATTGCCCGTTTTGTACGCGCGTGGAACCCACCATTACCCAAGTTATGGAAGCGTTCCCTGGAAAAATCAAAGTGGTGTGGCGCAGTAACCCGCTGCCGTTTCATACGGGCGCAGACCATACGGCCGCGGCGGCCGAATGCGCGCACGAACAGGGTAAGTTTTGGCAATACCATGACGAATTATTCGCCGGCCAGAATGTGGACCACAGCGATACCGGGCTGGATGCCATTGCCAAAAAAATCGGATTAAACGACGGCAAGTTTAAAGAGTGTTTGTCGAGCGGCAGAGCCAAAGCCGTGGTGGATAAAGATCTTGCGGCAGGCGGCAAAGCCGGGGTGCGTGGGACGCCGGCGACATTTATCAACGGCGTGCTTCTTTCGGGAGCGCAGCCCTTTGATGCTTTTAAAGCGGCGGTTGAACAGGCGCTCAATAAAAAATAATCTGACGAAGCACGCAAGCGTGCGAATGACAATTTGAAACAATCCAAAAGGGATGCTGACACGCGGCATCCCTTTTGGATTTTTAGGCGCAAAAGCTATGGTCTATTCCGGCGGTACAAAAGTAGTTTTTAAACCTGCGGGGCGGCAGCGCGTCCCGGCCATTCATGGGCCGCAGCACGTCCGCAGTTTGCAATGGCAGAAAACACTGGCGTTAATCCCCGTGCTGGCCGTGGCATCCGGCACGGCCGGCTGGACGGTTTTGACACACGCGGGCGCGTGTGCGGCCGCGGCGATTCTTGCTGAAAACGCGGCGAGTGTCCTGCTCAAGAAAAAGCCCGCTGTGCATGACGGCTCCTCCGTGTGCTACGCACTGCTCCTGGCGCTTGTGCTTCCGGCTACGCTGCCGCTTTGGGCGGCGGGACTCGGGGCTTTTGTCATGATTTTTTTTGCCAAAGAACTTCTGGGCGGGTTTGGGCAGCATCCTTTTTTCCCTCCGGCACTCGGCTATTTATTTTTAAGAGTTAGCTGCCCGGCCCTTCTGCAAAATTTCGAATTCGCCGAAGCCAATAACGTCCAAAATTTCTTGACGCTCTTTGAAAACCCGGCACATCCCGACGCTTTGCGGGCGCTCGCGTGGTTTCATGGCGGAACCTGCGCCGAAGCAAGCCTGGCGGCGATTTTGGCGGGCGGGCTTTTTCTGGTGTGGCGCGGAATCATTTATTGGCAGCTTCCGTTTATTTACCTCGTGAGTTTGATCGCGATCGCCGGCGGACTCAGCCCCGAGGGTTGGCAATCGGCCCTCAGCGGCCCGGTGCTTTTATGCGCCTTTTATGCCATGAGCGATTCGCCCAGTATGCCCATGACGCAAAACGGCCGCAGGCTCGCATGTGCCGCGGCCGGTATGCTGACTGCCATTTTGGGTGCCAGTGAAAATCTGCACCCCTTTGCCGCAGCCGCGGTGGTGAGCGCCGCTGCTCCCTGGCTGGAAGCCTTGACTCGTCCAAATCCGCGCAGTTCGCGCGGCCGAAGCGGGGGGCGCTAAACATGCCGGCAGAACTTTGGCTTGTCAGCCTTGCGGGGTTGGCGCTGGCATGGAAGAAAGACCGGGCCGGTTTTTTTCTGTTTCGCGGCGGGTTTAGGGAAGTGCTCGTGGAAGGCCTTGTGCTGCTTACGGCGCTTGCCGTGGCTGTGACCGCGTACCATTACGGGCGCGCCTGGCTGCCGCCACTGAGTCCTTTTCAAGCCCCGGCCAAACCGTTTGCCCTACTGGCCCGCATCGTTATTTTTGAGAGCCTGCTTCTGGGGCTTTTAGATCGCATGCGGCTGGCCGCGGTCCCCAAGTTCATGCGCGGTACACCTCTCCGGCTTTTACTGACCGCCCTGATGGCCCTGGTTTTGTGGGGCGTGTTGTTTTGATTTTAGTCGGCCAGCAGGGTACAGGCATGCCTGTACCCTACCATCTTTCAAAACAAAGCGCTTGACGGAAAAGAGGCATTTCTTTAAGCTATACGCACTTTTAAGGACTGGCCAAACACCTCACCCTATTTGCATAATCCCATACAGTTCCGGAATCAATGCCACCGTGTG
>JAHFHB010000111.1 GCA_023247135.1 Candidatus Omnitrophota bacterium | reverse complement strand
AAATAAAAGGTTCGCCGCAGGATTGAATCAGCGCGGTTGCAATTCTATTTTTGGGAAAGCGGATGCCCGTCTTGATTCCGTCACTGCCCTCTGCAATCAGCGTCACCGGCCCCGGCCAGAATTTGCGGGCCAGATGGCGAAAAACGGCCGTTTGTTTGATGTGCAGCCCATCGAGCATCTCCCATTCGCCGATGTGATAGGCAAACGGTTTCTGGTCAGGGCGGCCCTTGATTTGCACCAAACGTTCGGCCAGCCCCGCGGCTCCGAGCGGCCCGCCCACGCCGTAGACAGTCTCCGTTGGAAAAACGACGACCTTTCCGGCCCGGCTTTCAAGCGCGATCTGCCGGATCTTGCTGAAGTCCGGGTCTTTCAGGTCCACCTTGTAAATCGTGGGTGTTTTCATGACCGGGTGCCAGCAGCTCCGGCTTTGATTTTTTCTTGCAATCTTTTGTCTTTTTCAGCCACCTGCGCCGACAACGAGATTTTAAAAGCGTCAAATTTTTTTTCAAGGCCGGTATCTGAAAGCGCCAGAATCTGAACCGCTAAAAGCGCGGCGTTGCGCGCACCGAATTTACCCACGGCAACCGTCGCCACCGGAATCCCCGGCGGCATTTGAACCGTGGAAAGCAGCGAGTCTAAACCCGCCAGCGAGGTCGCGGCAAGCGGCACCCCGATCACGGGCAGCGGCGTATGCGCAGCCACCACCCCGGCCAAGTGAGCCGCACCGCCGGCAGCGGCAATAATGACGCGAATGCCGCGTGCCTTGGCCTTTGAACTGTACTCGGCCACCGCGGCAGGGCTGCGGTGCGCAGACATGGCATGCACGTCGCAGGCAATCTCAAACTCCCGCAATGTCGCAACCGTTTCTTCCATGACTTCATAATCGGAATCACTCCCCATCAAGACCGCCACACGCGCATCACTCATTTGAGCACCTCCAAAGCTCTTTTGCCGATGTCCCGGCGAAAAAAAGCTCCTTCTATTTTGATTTTATCCACCGCCTGGTACGCCGCATCATACGCGGCTTTCAAGTTATCGCCCAATCCGCTGACGGCCAGCACGCGCCCCCCGTCAGTCACCCAGCGCCCTGCCGCATCTTTGGCCGACCCGGCATGGAAAATCACCGCTTGAGCACTTGCCGCCGCATCCAGTCCCTGGATCGGAATATTTTTGTGATAATGCCCCGGATAACCGCCCGAGGCCATGACCACCGTCAAGCAGGCTTTCTCATGCCACTCCAGGGTTTTGATCTCAAGCTTGTGCTGTGCCACTTGAAGCATCACTGGCACAAGATCCGATTTCAATCTCGGCAAAATCACTTCGGTTTCAGGGTCGCCGAAACGCGCATTGTACTCCAGAACAAAAGGCCCCTCGCGCGTCAGCATGACGCCCGCGTAAAGAACCCCGCGGTACGGCGTCCCCGATTTTGCCAGACCCTCCACCATCGGCCGGATCACCTGTTGAATCACTTCCTGAAACTTTTCATCACTGACCTGAGGGCAAGGCGAGTAAGCGCCCATGCCGCCGGTGTTCGGCCCGCGGTCGTAATCGTAGGCGCGCTTGTGATCCTGGGCGCTTGCCAGTGGAATGATCGTTTCCCCGTCCGTCAGGGCCAGCACGGAAAACTCTTCCCCTTCCAGACATTCCTCGATCACCACGCGGCTGCCCGCACTGCCGAAATCCTGCTGAGTCATCATGCGGTCCAGCGCCGTGACAGCCTCCTGAGAAGTCTTACAGATAATAACGCCTTTGCCGGCGGCCAACCCGTCCGCTTTGATGACGATCGGCATCTCCGACTCAATCACGTAATGCTTGGCCTCGTTCACGTTTGAGAAAACTTCGTAACGGGCCGTCGGAATGCCGAACTGATTCATGCGGTTTTTTGAAAAAGCCTTACTCGCTTCGAGCTGCGCCGCCGCTTTGGACGGGCCAAAAATTTTAAGCCCTGCGTTTTCAAAAAGATCCACAATGCCAAGCGCCAGCGGAGATTCCGGCCCCACCACCGTGAGGTCAATGGCTTCCTTCAGCGCAAAATCGCAAAGTTCCTGAATCGCATCCGCCTTGATCGCCACGCATTCCGCACTGCGCGCAATACCGGCGCTGCCGGGAGCGCAATAAAGTTTTGTGACGAGCGGGCTGGAAGCGATCTTCCAGACAAGTGCATGTTCCCGGCCGCCGGAACCAATGACAAGCACCTTCATTGAAGTTTAACTCCTTCCCCCCGCACCACTTCTCCAATATCCCAGGCTTTCAGGCGCGAACCCGCCAGCAGCCGGATCGTTTTCGGAGCAGCGCTTTTGCGTACAACCAGCACCATGCCAATTCCCATATTGAAAGTCCGGTACATTTCCTGCGTATCGATCCGGCCGCGTTTTTGAACCGTTTTAAAAATATCCGCCGCCGGCCAGCGGTTTTTAAAGATCAAGGCACCGGTTCCCTTCGGGAGCACCCGCGGCAGATTGTCATAAAAGCCTCCACCGGTGATATTGACAATGCCGAGAAGATCCACGCGGTCCCTCAATTTCAGGACAGGTTTCACGTAGATTTGCGTCGGCGTCAGTAAGCGGCGGCCGAGCGGTCCTTTCAGTTCCTGCGCGCTGAAAATCTTGCGCAGCAGAGAAAACCCGTTGGAGTGAAACCCCGTCGAAGCCAGTCCGATCAAGCGGTCTCCCGGGCGGATGTGCCGCCCATCCACAATTTTTTTGCGTTCCACAAGCCCAACGGAAAAACCGGCAATGTCATATTGGGCCGTACCGTTTTGCGCGTGCGTATAAAATCCGGGCATGATGGCGGTTTCACCGCCCACCAGGGCACAGCCGGCCTGGCGTAATCCCGCCGTCACTCCTTTGAGTACCGAGGCCACCACCGGCGCCTGAAATTTCCCGGCCGCAAAATAATCAAGGAAGAAAACAGGCTTCGCCCCGACCGTCAGAATGTCATTGACGCACATGGCCACCAGGTCGATGCCGATCGTGTCATGCCGCCCTTGCAGCAGCGCCAGTTCCAGCTTGGTCCCCACGCCGTCGGTGGAAGACACCAGAAGCGGATCGCGAAACCCCTGTTTCTTCAAATCAAACAGCGCCGCAAAACCGGTCCGCGGCCCAAGCACGCCGGGCACCGCCGTCGCACCGATCCAGGCGGCGATTTTTTTATTGTAGCGCGCGTCCCCTTTTAAATGCGGAACGCCTGCGCGTTCATACGTCCATTTATTTGCAGCCGGCTTTTTCATCACGCGCCTTTTCGAGTTTAAATTTGTCCGTGCTGTCCGCCACTTTCGTCGGGTACTGCCCGTTGAAACAGGCCGTGCAAAAGTCCGTGGGCTTGCGCGTAGTGGCTTGCAGCATGCCTTCAATCGAAAGGTACCCGATGCTGTCCACTTCCAGAAACGCTTTGATTTCTTCCAGGGATTTATTGCAGGCGATCAGTTCCTGCTTTGATGGAAAATCGATACCGTAGTAGCACGGCGAAACATGCGGCGGACAACTGATGCGCATGTGCACTTCACTGGCGCCTGCGCGGCGCAGAAGGGACACGCGCGACTTGGACGTGTTCCCGCGCACAATGGAATCATCGATCACCACGACCCGCTGGCCGGCAACAATTTCACGGATCGGGTTCAGTTTGATTTTCACCTTGAGGGTGCGCATGCTTTGGCTCGGGCTGATAAAAGTGCGTCCGATGTAGTGATTGCGCGTGAACCCATGCGCCAAAGGAATTCCCGATTCCTTCGCATACCCGATCGCGGCAAAATTCCCAGAGTCGGGTACCGGGACGACAATGTCCGCGTCCGCCGGATGCTCCTTGGCAAGCTGACGGCCCAGTTTCTCGCGAACCAACGCCACGTTGTCGCCGAAAATCGTGGAGTCGGGCCGGGCAAAATAAACGTGCTCAAAAATACAGTGGGCCCGGCGCGTGGCCTTGCCTTGAAAAGGAAATAGACTGCGCAGACCATGGTTATCAATCACGATGATTTCCCCGGGCTCCACCTCGCGCAGGTAGTCGGCTCCGATCAGATCAAAGGCGCAGGTTTCGGAGGCCAGCACATAGGAATCCCCCAGCCGGCCGAGGCAGAGCGGCCTGAAACCGTAGGGATCGCGGATGCCAAAAAGCTGTGATTCCGTCAAGACGATCAGGCTGTAGGCTCCTTCCACGCGCTGGACAGACTGAAAAATCGCTTCTTCCGGATTTTTGTACGAAGGCTTCGCCATGAGATGCACAAAAATCTCGGAATCCATGGTACTTGAAAAAATAGAACCGTACCCTTCAAGCTCATCCCGCAGAATCTGCGCATTCACCAGATTGCCGTTATGCGCGATCGCCACCTGGCCGCGCGAGTAGCTGACTTTGTAAGGCTGGGCGTTGTGAACATTGGAAGACCCGGTCGTCGAATAGCGCACATGTCCGACCGCCGCCCGTCCCGGAAGTTTTGCAATCGAGTCTTCCGTAAAGACCTCGCCGACAAGGCCGGTGTTTTTATAAAGGTGTAAATCACGGCTGTCGCTTGTACAGATTCCGGCGGCTTCTTCACCGCGGTGCTGTAACGCGAACAGGCCCAGATGCGTCAGGCGCGCCGCATCCGGATGATTAAAAATACCGAAAACCCCGCAATACTCTTTAATGTTTTCATCACTCATATTTTTTTCGCACTTTCGGACGCCGGCATAGCGCCTGCGTCCATGCGGCGCGGAATAGCGCCTTCGAAAATTTTGTCCATTTCAGCCACGCTGCATTTGATTTTATCGCCGATCACCAGATATTGACCGCCCGCTTTCCCGATCTGGAACACGGGCACGTTAAAACGCTGGGCCTCATGAATCAGGAGTTCTTTGTTTTCAGGACGAACGCTCACGACCACCCGCGACTGGCTTTCTCCGAAATAAAGCGCATCAAGCCGGAGCGCCGCATGGGGGTTGGCATGCGGGCCGAGCGCCGAAGCCATGATCATTTCGATTTGATCAATGACGGCGCCAAGTTTTTCCGGAGACCTCAAGCAGCTCTCCGCCAGCGTCACCGCAAGCCCGCCTTCGGAAAGATCATGGCAGGACGCCAGTACCTGCTGAGGAACCAGCGACAGCAGTAATTTCTGCAAAGCCGCTTCACGCTCAAGTACCAACCGCGGAGGAAGTCCTTTTTTCAGGCCATGCATCACGCTCAAATAATGAGAGCCGCCGATTTCATTCAGCGTCTGCCCGAGTAAAAAAATCAAATCCCCGTCGTTTTGAAATGCGGACGGCACCCGCTGATCAATATTTTCAAGTAGTCCGACAATCCCCACCGTCGGCGTCGGATAAATCGCTCCCGCCGGGCTTTCATTGTACAGGCTGACGTTTCCACCGGTGACTGGAATATCGAGTGCGCGGCAGGCCGCGGATAACCCGTCAACTGCCTGATGAAAAGTCCAGAAGACTTCCGGTTTCATCGGGTTGCCGAAATTAAGACAGTTCGTCATCCCCAGCGGCCGCGCGCCGCTTGCCACGACGTTGCGCGCCGCCTCCGCCACGGCAATCTTCCCGCCTTCGAACGGATCCAGGTAGCAGTAAAGGCTGTTGCAGTCCGTTGAACACGCCAGCGCCTTTTGCGTGCCTTTGATCCGGACCAGCGCCGCGTCATGACCGGGATAAAAAACCGTATCGGTCCGCACCATGTGGTCATACTGCTGCCAGACCCAGGCCTTCGAGGCAATCGTCGGGTGATCAAGGAGTTTTTTAAGCACCGCATTGAAATCGCCGGGAATTTTAATCTGGCTCAAATCCAGTTTTTGCGCTTCCGCCAAATAGGCCGGCTGCTTTTCTTCGCGGATATAAATCGGCCCCTCGTCGACCAGCGCTTTGGCGGGAACTTCCGCAACCAGTTTACCGTCATCATAAACACGCATCAACCGGCCGTCTTTGACTTCCCCGATCTTGACCGCGTGCAAATCCCATTTCTCAAAAATAGTTTCAACCACGTCTTCCCTGCCCTTTTTAACGATGACAAGCATGCGTTCCTGCGATTCCGACAGCATGATTTCATAAGGCGTCATGCCGGTTTCGCGCCGGGGCACTTTCGCCAAATCGATCTCAATGCCCAAAGACGCGCGCGCCGCGGTTTCACAAGTGGAGCAAGTCAGTCCCGCCGCCCCCATGTCCTGCATTCCCACCAGTGCATCGCTGCGGCTGAGCTCCAGGCACGCCTCCATCAAAAGTTTTTCCATGAACGGGTCGCCCACCTGCACGGCCGGACGATCCTCATGGCTTTCTTCCGACAAATCCTTGGAAGCAAACGCGGCGCCGCCCAAGCCATCGCGGCCCGTCGCAGGCCCCACATAGTACACCGGATTGCCAACGCCTGAAGCTTTGCCTTTGACAATGCCTGTGCTTTCAACAAGTCCAACGCACATGGCATTGACCAGCGGATTACCCTCGTAGCACTCATCGAAATAAATTTCGCCGCCCACCGTGGGAATACCCATGCAGTTGCCGTAATGCGAAATGCCCGCCACCACCCCGCTGAATAACCGTCGCGTCAGCGGCAGTTCCAGCCGGCCAAAGCGCAGGGAGTTCATGGAAAAAATCGGCCGCGCACCCATCGTAAAAATGTCGCGCATGATGCCGCCGACTCCAGTGGCCGCGCCTTGGAAGG
>JAHFHB010000110.1 GCA_023247135.1 Candidatus Omnitrophota bacterium | reverse complement strand
AAAACGAAAATCCCACAATCGTTTTGCGCTTGAGACCCAGTATCAGTCCGCCGCAAATAGTCGCCGCGGCCCGTGAAACGCCCGGAATCATCGCGATCGATTGAAACACCCCGATCAGCAAGGCCTGGCCGTACGTGATGGACTCGAGGTCCCCGACGCTGTTTTCCTTCTCGCGATGGAACTTTTCAAAAAGAATTAAAAAAACACCCCCCAAAAAAAGCGAGGCCAGAACGACCGGCTCGCCGTGGGCCAGAAATTTCTTGATGATTTTGTAAAGCACCAGGCCAAGCACCGCTGTGGGAATAAACGCCGCCGCCACCCGGCTGAAGACCTTCCAACAGCACAGGAGCCGGCGTCCATAAAGCACGATCACCGATAGGATCGCGCCGAGCTGAATCGCAATTTCAAAGCTGGTCATGAAATCGCTCTGCTTCAGGCCCAGTAATTTTGCGGTTAAAATGAGATGCCCGGTCGAGGAGATGGGCAAAAATTCCGAAACGCCCTCAACCATTCCGAAAATAATAGCGTGGAAAAAACTCATGCCCCCTCCTTAACATGCCTGATTAAAACACATCACCCTGTTTTGCCCGATGCAAGAACAGGGTGATGGTTTAAAACTCTAAAACCGGACCGAAATCAAAAATTACTTTGAATCCGGCGCAGCAGTATCCGCTGCAGGAGCGGCGGCATCCGCCGCTGCGGCTTTGGCCGCATGGGCCGCGTGATGATGCTTGCCCTTATGCTTTTTGCCATGCCCTTTGCAACTCGCCATGCCCTTACAGCCGGCCATCCCGCCCGCACCGCCCTCAGCATACGCCGTATGGATCCCAGCCACAGCGCCCAGAGCGACCATTCCCGTGATAGCAGCCATAAGTATTTTTTTCTTGTTCATGCTTCCTCCTGGAGTTGAGTTGAAATGCCTGATGATTATCGGCACACCCGGCCAAAGACTGAGTTTTTTGATTCCGCAAAACCGCCAACGCCTTTGGCAGGTGTATAATAGCACCACGACTCTTAAAGGAGGCTGTTATGAAACTGGCTCATGGAAAAACGTTGAGTGCGGGGCTGCTGCTTGTCTGCGCGTTCTCAATCCCTTCGCTTCGCGCTGAAACGCCTGCCGCCCGGGAAGAAAAGAGATCCGCCAAAGAGGTTGAGGGCGGATTTTTGCAGCGCATGGAAGAAGTCAAAAGAGTTCCGGCTCGCGAAAGGATAGAACCGCGCACGGGAATTAAAATTCCGGAAATTCCTCAGGCGGCCAGAGAGCATCCGCTAGTTGGCGCCGACAAGATCAAGCTCGCGTCGACTGAGCAAAAACAGGCGCAAGGCAAACTTACGGAAACAGAGGCTGCGCTGGATAAAGACCGCCTGGTCCGCGAAGCGAACCTGAAATATTAACTCTTGGGTGCGGGCAGATTGCCGATCAGCGCGGCTTGCACTACGGATTTAACGTTGTCGGAAAAATCCTTGGCCAGCACCCAGTGCAGGTAGCCGGGGTCTGATTTCACGATTTCATCGAGCGGTGTTTTACGCGCGTATTTGCCGAACATCGGAAAGAGCTTACCGTTCCACCAGCAGAATTTACGTTCTTCATCGTGAAAATTCAGCAAGGATTCATACTCAAACTGTTCCAGCACCGGAAGGTCGTCGCGTCCCCCGCCGCAATAAAACTGATACGCCGCCGAGAGATCACGCTTTTCGTTGAGATGAAAAACTTTCTGCGCGTCATAAACTTTGCAGTCATCCCATTCAAAGCGAATGCCCACTTCCTGAAATTCGCGCTTTAAAAGCTGCAGGTCAAAACGCTCCACGTTGAAGCCGCCAAGATCCGCCTTGCCGATAAATTCAAATACCTTGTTTGCGATCTCGCGAAAAACCGGCGCGTCTTTGACATCTTTGGCGGCGATGCCGGTCAGATCCGTCACAATCTTCGGAATGGGGATGCCGGGATTGACGCGCGTATGAAAGGTTTCCTTCGCGCCCTCAGGCGTGTATTTAATGAGGGCGATTTCGATAATTTTGTCTTTCTCGATCCAGATGCCGGTCGATTCAAGGTCCAGAATCACCAGCGTTTTTTTAATTTTCATCCGTGGATCTCCATGAGGGCTTTGAGCGTCAGAAGATCCTGCTCAACCATGCGCATATCCGAAGCAAAGTCTATTTCAGACATGGCCGGCTGCTGAAACAAGGTAAAAATCACTTCGCAGCCGGGGCCGTTTTTGACCACGCGCATGGGCACAAAAACTTCCACCCCCGGCGCCGGATAAACGGTGTGATCCAGAATGCCCAAAATGTTTTTTTCTGCAATGCGGATTTTGGCGGGGCCTTTGTCGGTTTCGATGATCCACTCGCCGTTTTCCTGTTTGATCGAATGCACAAACGTGGTAGCCCAAAGCGGCAGATTTTCAGGACGCGCAACAAACTCGTAGACGTTTTCAGGCGTGTTTTGAATCGAAACGCTCAACGTTTTAGACTTCAGCATTTCATTCCCTTTGGTCTGGAAAGCGGCGATGGTCATGCAACCGGACAGCAGGACAGGGATTAAGAAAATGAACTTTTTCATAACGGGAGGAGCATTATGCTACGAACACAGGTTTCAAACAAGGGGGGTTTATAAGGGTGGGGCGGCGGGAAAGCGCGGGTCCCTGTACAAAGACCCGCGCCAGCGGAAGATAAAAAAAGATTATGCCGACCGGCTCTGCGCTTCGCTTGCAAGCCGCCAAACATTCAACTGCGCGGCCACACTGGATATGCCAAGCTGGAAGGAGCCATCCGCCTTGACATTCACAACCACATCCGGCAACCGGCTCGTGAAGAACTCACGCACCAGCCGGACAGCTTCCAACGGATTCTTTCTGAGCGCTTCAGCATTCATTTTTAAAATTTCAGCAAGCTCGACCAGCAGCATGGCGCGCACGACATAGGCCTCGGCACGTCTAACCGGATTCTTGATGCTGAGCATGTCTTTAGAATCTTCCACGGCCCGCAGAATCGAAGCCACCGCCGGTAAATTCCGAATCTCGTCGTCAGTCAGCGACGACGCAATCCCGGCTTCAGGCCGCGTGCGGATTTCTTCCTGAACAAGCCGGCCCAGCGAATCGGTACTGCGGGCAAAACGCACCACCTGCGACACAATGGCGCGTTCATCCGCATTGAGTTTGCTCTCACGGCCCAGCACCACCGCTTTAATGGCGTCGGCATTATCGCCGCTGAAAATCATGCCGTTCTGGTAGCGGCCCTTTTGATCCTTCTGTGCCAGCGCCGCGAGATAAGGCATGGCCGACAGCACAAGATTCGTGCGGCGGTCCAAATCCCCGCTCGTGGTCAGAATCGCCACGCCGCGGCTGTTATTCGTGATTCTTTTATCCGCGATTAATTTTGCAATAAACGCAATACTTGCCTGCGTATCAGCGCGGTAATCATCGAGATTCAGCACCGGTTCGCGCCGGACCACTTCCCCGGCAAGCGCGTTCACGAGCGCCGTGAAAAGATCCATGTCCACGCGCAGGTCTTCCGAAACCGAGGATCCGGCAATGCGCGCCGTATTAAGTCTGGTTGTTTTTAAAGCGGTTCGGCGCATTTCGGAACGCGCGGACCCAACAGTCACACGCCGCGCATAGGCCGCAGTCGTGCCGTCGTCATTGAAAACCTCGTCGATGCCGGACACCGTCGCGACCGCGAGCTTGCCGGCTGCGGTAAAGCCAACATGATCCGGGAACAATTGGGACGTTGAAATTCGAACGCCCGCAGAAGTCCGCGTCGGTTTATACAAAATATTCGCAACCGGGCTGACCGAAGTCGGCCCCGCGTGCGGCTCCGTTCCAAAAGTGGATGCGACTCCCGAAACAGCCACCATGACCCGGTCGCCCGATTTTGAAACCAAAAACTCTCCGTTAAACGTTCCCGTCGGAATCAAACTTTGCACTTCCACACGGCTGATGTTCGTAATGTTTTTCGCAGCCAGAAGTGCCATGAAAGCATCCAGAGTATTCGCGCTCTGAGACACAGACGCCGATTGAATATAGACCGTATCAAGAACAATCGGTGCGGTCGTAATCAGTTTCGGTTCTCCAAGTATCTTTCGGGTCGCAGCATCCCGGGCAGTCACCTCATAAGTGTTGCCCGGCTTAAGCCCAAGGAGACTCGTACTGATTCTAAAGCCGCTCTTGGTATCGAAATCTCGGCCAGATTCGTAAATGTCCGAACGCACCTCTTTCGCTGTCACCCTGGCTTTGACCACGCCATTCACCAGAATTTCAACCCGTGCAGATTGAAAAGGATTCTTAGGGACAGCCCATCCGGAAACATGATCGAGGCTGGCAGTCTCTAACTCCCCAAGCGAGCCCCCGGTGCTCATCAAAAGCCTGCTCACGAAAATTGGGCGCGCTACTTTCTCCCCCATCAATAAGGTGAATTTATCCCCATCTTCCGCGTCCACGAACTCTTTTAAATGCCCTGGGATGCCAAAGGTGGCAGGCGTAAGCACCCTCGGCGTCTTACTGAACGTGACCCTTGGAAGATAGGTTAGATTCACTTTTGACGCATTGGCCACAATCAAAACTTCTCCACCCTCGGAAACATTAAAATAGGACGCGCTTGCCGAACCTACCCACGCTCTTTGGTCCGGATGCGCGACATTAATCAAATAGAGCTTGCCCCCGGTTTTTTGAAATACGTAATTGGGATTGGAAGCCAGTACCGCTCCGGCGGGCAGCGAAACAATTTTCTGCCTCGTAACAAGATCATAGGATTCCACGCTTCCATCGTTGAACGCCACTTTGACCAGGTTGTTTTGCAGCTGCATGGAAGAAACCGCCGGACGCGCGTCAATCTCGCTTCCCGTGTCCTGACGCACAACCATGACAAAATTCTCACCGGTGTGTGTATCGAGTCCCTGGATTTTGATATCCCGGCTCGACGCTGTTACCACGGAACTTACGGTGGTGTCTGTAAGACCAAACACGATGAAACGGCCGTCTGCGGTCGCATCCGGCTTTAAGTCGGCCACTGTCGTGTGCCTGCCCGAAAATGGATTGGCGGAAAACTCCGCGAGTTTTTGAGAAGCCGGATTAAAAACGAGATAATCCTGCCCCCCAAGCGGATTCTGCATCAGAACGTAAGTAAATGCCGGATTCGACGCCATCGTTTTCTTGATGGCGCTGTGCCCGCGGCCGTCATAAATCAACGCGTCCGGCGGCAGCGCCGCAAGCTGTTCCAGCGAAAATCCTGTGCTGCCAACCAGGGGCTCCAGGGTCATCGTTCTCAGATTCACGGTGGCGTGCCTGCTTCCGCCCAGGTTGGTCAACACCACACCCGGATCACCGGAAAGTAAAAGGGGTCTCCATTCAACGTTTTGCAGGCCGTAATCCAGGCCGGTCTCAAGTTTGTGATTAAGATTTTCCGTGCTCTGCACCCTGATGTTCTTGCCGTTCCGGTTGACGGTGTTGTACGCGATAAATTTACCGTCAGGAGAAACCGAGCGCACGGTAAAAAACGTGTTGCCATAGGATTCGATCGACGCGCTGTCCAAAAGCTCGGCCTGCTTTGTTTCGTTGTTATAAAGATAAAGCTGCAATGTGCTTGCCCCAGAACCGTGCAGTCCTAAAACAAACTTGGCGCTGCCGCTCAAATCAAACTCACTTTTCTTCAGCGTCGTACCAGTGAGAGTACCACGACGGCCGTCCGCGTTCACAAGCGTGAAACCGAAAGCCTCTCCGTCCGGCGACACATCCACGTTTTCATAACTCTTATCCGCCGGGATGGAAGCCGCCGTGTAGGAAAACGGATCATTCAGATCGAGGATTTCCAGTTTTTTGAAACCGGATCTATAAGTGTCCTCGCTGATCCGATAAGCAAATCCGGCATGGGATGGCGTCCGCGTCCATCCAGCTGGGACTGAGGGGATCACTCGAAGCGTTACAAAATCCACCGCAATTTCTTTCTCGATAGTCTGGCCTGAGGTCACATCCTCGTAGCTTGTTCCAATCGGGGCAATGACCGTAAAAACACCCTGGGTTCCGCCGGCAATCGGGTGAAAAGCCGTGATCGCCCCGTTAAGCCGCAGCGTGTCTCCCGTGTTGACATCCACAATCAACGAAGTCTTGCTATGACTCGTATTTACGCCGGCAAAGGCAAGCGTGCGGCCGGAAGGCACTTGATATGCTCCGACAAGCCGGTAATTCCCGCCGAAATCAGACGCAATCAGCTGTTTGGTCTGATAAATGAGACTTCCATCGCTTTGAGTATTGAAAATATAGACCATGAAATAGCCCGGCTGTTCGAGATCTGTCGTCGGCTGGATGACTTCATGCGAAGCGTCATCTTGCACAAGATTCGCGCCCGGCGTGATGACACGAAATGAAGTCGCCGTAGTCTCAAAACCACCGGCCTGAATCGACACTTCTGTATTCTGCCGGAAGACTGAACTACCAAACTGGCCTTGCGACTGAAGTTGGATCGTATCACCCTCAAAACGAATACTCGTCGGAGGCAGTGCCGGGACGGGGGTACCTTCCACCCGATTGAAAGACATCGGCTGGCTGCCGTCCGTGCGCTGGATGGTTGTAGTGTGCCCAGACCCATGCACATCCCGAGTACGAAAAACCACCACCGCACCTCCCGGCACCGTATCCGGAGAAACGTCATATC
>JAHFHB010000109.1 GCA_023247135.1 Candidatus Omnitrophota bacterium | reverse complement strand
GTCGCCCGATCCAGCAGAACAATGGCCCGATAGGGCTTATCCTCTGCACTTTCGATCGCCCTGTGAATTTGCAGAGGCATTTGATCAATCGAGTATTCACCGATTTTTCTGCTTTTATCAAGATCAATCGCCTTCAAATGGCCGCGCACATAGCCCTCGCGCAAAACCGGCAGCGGCATTGAAACAGCCGAAGAAGTGCCGGGATTCACAGGCGGAGTTTCAAATAATTCACGGCGCGACATCGGAATGTCGCCGGGTGTAAGCGGGGAATTAAACAGCGGTTGACCTCTGCGCCCTCCTAGCCCTGCCAGCCAATTGGGATTGCCGCTGGGGTTGAATGGAAAGGGCGAACCTGGTTGATTGCTTCCCTGCCCTGGAAAAGTCCATGGGTAGCCAAGAGGATGGCTCACTGGACTTGGAAAAGCCAGTGGCGACGCTGGGACCACGGGTGAATACTGCGGCGGCAAGAGCCCTGCGATCGGCGCAGGATTCAGCCAGGCATTCAGTTGGGCGATCAGGCCTTGAGCTGTTTGGGCGGCCGATTCGCCCGTCACTTCTTTTTCGGTAACAATTGTTTGCAATGCGTCTCTTAAGTCAATCATCTTTGTTCCAATGGGATTGTCTTCGATCTTACGCAGCTGGGGAAAGGAACGATCTGTGTCTTTCAGGCTTTCAATAAAGCCCTGCAGAGCAGGCAACACTGTGGCGTTCAGGCTGTCCGTGCCGCCTTTGCGGACGACGATCTCATACCACTTCACGGAATTTTCAAATCCGTCATACGCATAGGTAAGCGCCTGTTTGCTTTTTTCCATCGGCGCACCTGCCGGAATATTTTCTGCAGACAACATCTCCGCCAAAAGGCCGATCAGTGACAGTGATTGCAGAGCCGCTTCTTCAATTTTCGAGGTCTGATTCGCGGCATGCCCCGCCACAACATCCGTCGCATCGGTCACGCCAACAACGCCGGCTTCCAAAGGAAAATACAAGGGGCGGACCTTTTCAGAGATTTTCTGAGCAAACGCCCGCACCTCTTCGGCCGCCTGTAAAACCTCCGCCGCCGCCGAACCCTTTTGTTGGATCGTGAACAGCGCCGTTTCAATTTCGACCGGTAATGCCCTCATCTCGGAGCGAGGCACCGCCGAGTCCCGAGTTGTGCCGGACTTCCACGTCCGGCGCATTTCCGACATCGCCAAACCGACGGCGGTACCGGTTCCAGTGCGTGCCGGGTTCGTAGAACCTGGCACGGCTGGAACCGGTACCGGATAGTATCCCGCGCTAAACGCGACCGGCGTCTGAAGAAGGTCGTCAGGCGCCACCATACTGACAGTCTGCAAACTTGAAGTCTGCCCGTGTCCTTCGGGAGTCAGCGTAAGGCTGGGGCCCTTTGCCTGCGAGCTTGGTTCCGCGTGAATGCGACCGTTTAAAACCGGATGGCGGTTGATCGCCGCCGCGACAACGGCAACAACGGTACCAGTTCCAGTGCGTGCCGGGTTCACAGAACCTGGCACGGCTGGAACCGGTACCAGCGCCGGCATAACGGTTTCAAGATACGCTTTTAGAAAAATGGCTTCCTGTTTATTCAAAAATGGTTTTTCAAAATAAGCCGTAAGATTCGCATTTTCTTCTTTCAGCACGCGGGTATAGTTCTCGCCCTTGTCCGACTGCGCAATACTCGGTTGAATGACAGCATAGCCGGCCCCTTTTTCGCTCAAGGTATTTTCCAGACCGTGGGTATGAAAGCCCCCGGTAATCAACGCGACAATACCTTTTTCAGAATTCGCTGTACTGCGCTCCACCAAAATTTGATCGCGCTTCAAAGCCCCTTCGTAAAAATGCAGGGCCGAACGTTCGTAGTCAAAAAGTTTATGGGGGAATACTTTTTTGAGATAGTCCTGCGCCGCCAACTTCTCTGCCAAACGGCCGGACGCAGTCACTTTCGCAAAGTCGGCATGGGTGAGCTGCGTGCGAAGCAGCTTTTCAAACAGGCCGTAAGATTCCGTCATGGCCAGAAGATCTTTTTCAGCCGGCGTGACTGCCAGCTTTTTAAACATCCAGCCTTCCAGCAGATCCATTTCCGCGCTGAGCGTTTCGGCATGCACTTCAGACTGTAAGATAATTTCCGCGGCCCACTTCCAGAAATTTTTAAATTTGCTCAAATCCATGTGATATTTTGCGGCGTGAGCCCAGACGTCCTCTGCCATACGCCTGGGCTCAGGGCTCGCCGCAAAACTTTCAAAGCGCGCGCATAATTCCTTGGACTCTTTCGTCACAGCGGTTTTCTTGAGGAGGGCTGTGATCGATTTCTTTTCGGATTCGGCCGATGGCGCGTCATAACTTCCGGCAATTTTTTTCAGGAGAAGCAGACGCACAGTTTGAGGAAAGCGCAGCTGTTCAAAACGGTTTTCAAGATCGATGCTCAGGGTTTCTTTCACCTCACGGGCAAGATAGGCCAGGTAGGCCTCCCACTGCGGCGCTTCAAATCCCGTTCCGTAATCCCCTTGTTTACGCAAGCGGCGTTCTTTCAGAAACTCGCGCAGTTTCGGAGAAAAAACCCGCGAAGACTCGCGCTCAAGCCGATCAGCGGCCGGCGCCAGCAGTGCGTCGATTTCTCCGCGCGCATAAAGCAGTTCACGGTAAGTTTTCAGATTGTCACGGTAAAGCGCGCTGTCTTCAGCGCCCCGAATCACGGTACCGGTTCCAGCCGTGCCAGGTTCTACGAACCCGGCACGCAATGGAACCGGTACCGAATACAGGTCCCACGCAAAAAGATCCGCGCCCGAGAGCTCGCCTTTGCCCGCTAAATCTTTTACGGCCGCATCCCCGGCGGCACCGTAGCCCGGAACAAGATCCAGATATTCCGGATGCAATTTCCCGGAAGCACCTTCCACAAAAACAGAAAAGGGCACGCCGTGTTTGGAGCTTTGATCTTTCAACCAATGCAGGATTTTGCGGATGCTTTCCTGTGCGGATGGATTCGAATGAGCGTCCTGAATGTGAAAAACAAACGGCCCGCTGTGATTGCCGGAAGACTGCCATGTTTTTATCGTGCCAAGCCCGGAAGGCAGCTGCGCCGAAGCAAATCCCGAATCCGGCAGCGAGGCCTCCGCCGCCACACTTGCGCTGGCCGGACTGGCCAGGCAGGAGGTGATCACGAAGAAGGGCAAACTAATGAGTGCGGATAACTTTGTTAAATGCCTGGAGAAAGAAGGTGAGAAATGGCCTTGCCTGGAATGCCGCATTATTTTAAAAGCCTCCGGAAAGATTTTTTTGAATTGACAGTGGAAAGTTAGCGGATGAGCCAAGGATTGTCAAACGGGCGCAAAAGACGTTCTAGCAACAGTGAACAATCCCAAGCAGCACATAACGGTACCGGTTCCAGGCGTGCCGGGTTCGTAGAACCTGGCACGCCTGGAACCGGTACCGCGTGTTTGGAACCTGGCACGCCTGGAACCGGTACCGCGTGTTTTTAATTCTTTTCGCCCAGGCGGTGAATGGTGAGCATGTAGCGTGAGCCCGGCAAAGCCTGGCGGCCGGAAACCATCACGACCGTGTCGCCTTTTTTGAGCAGGTGGTTTTTCAAAAGGACTTGTTCTGAAAGTTCGAGCATCGCGTCCGTGCTGCGGCCGTAGCGCATGATGAGTGGGAAAACTCCGCGCAGAAGATTCAAACGACGGCTGATTTTTTCAGCCTGGCAAAACACGAAGACGGGCGCATAAGGTTTAAACTTTGAAACCAGCCGCGCGGTTTTACCGCTGAGCGAAAAAACCATGACTCCGCGCGCATGCAAATCTTCCTGAGCCAGGCAGGCCGCGCGCGTGACGGAGTAAAGCGCAAACTCTTCATACTCTGCTCCGTGGCCGGGAAGATGCAGCGTGTCCAGCGTGCACGGCAGGCTTTTCTCGGCCTCCTCAACAATGTTGGCCATCACGCCCACCGCGTTAAGCGCGTATTCTCCGACCGCCGTTTCCCCTGAAAGCATGACGGCGTCGGTGCCGTCAAATACGGCATTGGCGACGTCAGACACTTCCGCGCGCGTCGGCGTGGCCCGTTCGATCATGGTTTCAAGCATCTGCGTCGCAGTGATCACAGGCACCCCGCGCTGATTGGCTTTTTCGATCAGTGATTTTTGAATCGCAGGAACTTTTTCAACTCCAAGCTCGATGCCCAGATCCCCGCGCGCCACCATGATCGCGTCGGCAAGCTGTAAAATCGCATCGATGCGCTCTAAAGCGCCCGGCTTTTCGATCTTGGCGATGACCGGAATGTCCTTCTTATTTTTTTTGAGCCAGTCCTTCAAGACCGCCACGTCTTTTTCCGTGCGCACAAAGGAAAGCGCGATGTAGTCCACATCCAGTTTCGCCGCCACGGCGAGATCCCTGCGGTCTTTGGCCGTTAACGCCGGCAAGGTCACCGGGGCATTCGGCAGATTAATCCCCTTATTTTCACTCAGCAGCCCGCCCATCACCACGCGGCAAGCGACTTTTTTTCCAGACACCTCAAGCACACGCAGTTCCATCAAACCATTATCCAAAAGCACGCGGTCGCCGCGCTTGACCATCCGCGGAAATTCGCGGCACGGCGTCGATAAAAACTCACCCGTTCCCAGGTTTGTTCCGGCCATAATCGTGATTTTTTCGCCGCTGCGCAGACCGACGGGCTTGCCCTCCGGAAGTTTGCCGGTGCGCAGACGTGGCCCCTGCAAATCCACCATGATGGCCACCGTTTTTTCAACGTGCGCGGCGGCTTTACGCACCTTGCGAATCCACATTGCAAGACTCTCCGGCGTCGTGTGCGAGGCATTGATGCGCAGAACGTCCACGCCCGAAAGAATCAGCGCTTCGAGTTTGGCGGGCTCTTCACACGCGGGTCCGACTGTCGCCACAATTTTTGTTTTTCTCATGCTTTCGCCTGTTTTTTCACCGGCGTTTTCTCAGCCGCCGCGTGTTCTTTGGCAGCCGGCTTGCCGCCGGATTCCTGTTTCCGCGGCATGCACAACGTCTCTTTACAGTCTAACCCATAAAGGCCTTCCAGATCGCTCCCCTGCGAAATGAAACGAACCTGTCCTCCGGCGGCCTCCACTTCGAAATAAAATCCCTTGGGCCCCGCGCCCTCGTTGTAAAGGTAAGTCACGAGCCAAACTCCCGGTTTTTTTTCTTCGGCATCCCAGCCGATCAGTTCAATCGCGCTCGTGAGCCCCGCAACGCGCGCGCCCGTGTAAGCCTCGACGGTCACGCCCTGTTCCGGAATCACCGTTTTTTTCACCCTCTCAGCCAGCGTAAACTTCACAAATTGATTCACACGGTAGGCCGCCTTGCCGAGATCCAGCGAAGGTGTTTTGCCAGAAACATCGCGCTCACCGCCCGCCAAGACGTCCACCTCGCGGTTGGCCACCACAATCCAGGTGCGCCCTGTTTTGCGGTCGATTTTATACACGGAACCGGAACCCGCCTCCGTGAGCTGATAACGGTTGTATTGCAAAAAAAGCGCAAAAGCTCCCAGCACGCCCGCGCAAAAAATAAGCGTCATGGCCACCAACGTTTTACTCATAGGGCGTCATCCTTTTCAACTCTGCATTGATATAATTTTTGGAGAAATGCAAAAACATCGTGCACGTTTCTTAAAAAGTAACGGGCCGCTGTTTTTTCCGAACCCGTCTGACTCACCTTGACCGTCACGGCATTCGATCCCAGCTCACAGAAGGCCTCTTCCGCGGTTGGATCCTCGCCCAGATAAAAGCACTGCACGTTCGGCCCGCGAAATCTTTTGACCGCCGTTAAAATCCGGCATACAGCGGCTCCTTTGCCGCAAGCCTGCGGCGCTAAAAATGCCGTCCCGCGCCGCAAAACATTCCCGGGCGAAGAAAGCCTGTCGCCGTTAGGCCCCCGCACTTCTAAGCCATGATGCCCTGCATAAAAAACGCGCTTCAAATTGACTTCGGATTCCAAATCTGCCAGCGAACGTCCGCTGACAAAAGCAAGGTCAACGCCGTGAAGCCTCGTCAGCTTTGCGAGCAAGCGGTGAACGGCCCCGCTAAACGGCACAAGCGTGCCATCGCCATCGAGAAAAAGCAAAATCTTTTCAGAAGCCAGCTTGGTGCGCATGCCCGCAAGCCGCGTCATTAAATGCTGCATGTTGAAGTTCCTTTCGCCGAAGTTTCAGCGCGGCTGACGCCAAACGCGCAAAGCACAAGAAAGGCCGCGGCGAAGCCGGCCAGCCGCACCGTGTCCGTCACCGTCATCCAGCGCAGGTCTTGCAAGAACCCCGTCAGCGAACTCCCCAGCGAAACCCCCACCATCAGGGCCGCCACGCCCAACCCGGAGAGCGCCTCTTTAAAGCTGCGGAAATACGTCACCGCCAGCCCGATCGAAAGCGGAAAGAAATAGGAGCAAGCTCCCCCAATCAAAGCGTAAGCAGGAATTGCGCTGGATTCCTTCTGAATGCCAAGCAGATGAAAAAAGGCGCCTGTCATCAAGAGCGGTGAAAGGCGGTAAAGCCATTTTGGGGCAATGCGCAAAGTCAAAAAAGAAGACAGGATTCTGCCCGCGGTCAGCATCACCCAAAAAATCGATAGGCAGCGTGCCGCCGTGGCCGGGCTGAATAATTTGACGCGCGTGAGATAAATCGTGGACCAGTTGCCTGTGATCGATTCGGCGATGCCGTAAACCAAAATCGTCCCGA
>JAHFHB010000108.1 GCA_023247135.1 Candidatus Omnitrophota bacterium | reverse complement strand
GGATCCGGCCACTGAATGCCCAGAGCGGGATCACTCCATAAAATACCGCCGTCATGGAACGGCGCGTAAATGTTGGAGACCTTGTAAAGCACCTCGGATTCTTCCAAAGAACAATAGCCGTGGGCGAAACCCTCGGGCACAAAAAGCATCTGCCGGTTCCCGGCGCTCAAGACTGCGCTGACGTGCCTTCCATAATAGGACGATTGGCGCCGCAAATCCACCACGACGTCAAAAACCGATCCCTTGATGGCGCGCACCAGCTTGGCCTGGGTAAAAGGCCTGGTTTGAAAGTGCAGGGCCCGCACCACACCGCGCGCCGACTTGACGTGATTATCCTGCACAAAATCGCAGGCAATCCCGTTTTTGGCAAAGAGCTCTTTTTGGTAGCTTTCGTAAAAATAACCGCGTTCGTCCGTATGAGCTTTGGGCTCAATTAAAATCACATCCGGAATCGCGGTCGGGATAAATCGCATGGCCCCATTGTACCAAAAAGCAGGTCTGCGCAAAAGAGGTCGCGCTCCATGGGGAGCATCCCACTTGATGCTGTTCCCTTTTGGCGTCATTCCCGCGAAAGCGGGAATCCATCCCATCTTCCAAAGATAAGACGCAGATGGATCCCCGCTAAAACCATGCGGGGATGACGAGAGGTAGGGTTTTCAAAAGCACTCACTCCACACAATGGGATGTACCCCGCGCCATACTCATCAGCATACACCGGTAAAAATGAGAAGAGGATTAGAAAAAGATTAGAATTTTTTAAGGTTGTGCCGTTAGGCCGCGATGGCGACAGTGAGATCGTTAAAGGCCTGCTGAGCCAGGACGCGCAGGGCATCCTCAACCAGAGTCAGGTAGCCGTTCATGCTCTCCATGCCCGGCAGAATCCGCCCAGCCTCGCGATACAGCTCCCAAAGCAGGGCGGCGGGCAAAAGGCCATGTTGTTTATCGCGGAGTTGATAGGCGAAGAAATCGATTTTGCGGCGGGCAGCGGGCGCAAAGCCTTCGCGAATCTGGCCGGTGCCGCGCGAGAGGTGAATATTGACCGATGTTTTCCCGCTCTTCACAAAGTCACTCTGCGTGTTGTCAAAGGCCATGCCGGCATTCGCCGCCGTGATCCAGACATTGTGTTTGGCCTCGCGCAGCTGTCGGAAGGGGCGCAGGCGTTCATCGGTCGTATCCGCGTTGTAGATGACCACTTTCAGTTTTTCAGAATGCAGCGCCGCCAAACCGTAAATCTCAAGCGCTTGCGTATTAAACTCATGGCGTGCTGTGTCCCAAAATTCTTCCATCAGATTTTTGTAATCCAGATAAATCATGACCGGCGCATCGAGACTGGCCAGAATCTGCGCAACATCCAAAGTGTTTGGCAAGCCCGGGATTTGAGGAGTGGCCTCAGAAGTCAGTGCAAAACTGTTATTCGTCATTGCGAGGAGCGTTTTCTGCGACGAAGCAATCTCGGTTCTCCGAGATTGCCGCGTCGTCCCTGCGGGACTCCTCGCAATGACGAGTGCCGGGATAGTGCGCATTTCGGATTTTGCGTTAGCCTCCGGCGAAACGGCAGGCGGTTCCTGAGGAGACGTTTCTACTGCAACTTGCGGCGCGGGTTCGTTTGAAACCGGGGTTAAAAAGGGAATGGGTTTGTCGACATCGGAATTGCCGTCTGCATCCATTTCATAATCCCGGATAGCCATAATCGCGGCAAACACAGCTTCAAATTTTTCAGGAGTCGCTGCTTCTAGCCGAAGGCGTATCACGGATTGCACGGGAATAGCTTCACCCGTCGTATCCAAACCACTCTTAAAATCAATTTCTTTCCCATTCGGCGCAATCAGTGTAATTTTCACCTCAGGAAAAACATTAAAAACCTTGAACGTCAACGGGCTCCATGGCTGGTAGTGAAATCCACGGATACTCATTTGAAAAGCCCTGGTTTCAGTCGAGGTTCCCGTTTCCGTAACCGTTTTTCCGACGGCGAGAGCTACAGGCGCGGCGGCAGAATCAGAAGAGACACTGCCGCCATCTGGCAGTGCCGGCCGGCTTTCTTCCACCAGCTCCTCGGCGCGTTCACGCCGGATCGTTTCCAGAGCCTCCGCGACCGCCGGTGATGCCTTCAACTCCTCGGCGATCTTTCTGAGAATCGGCAGGGCTTCGGCTTGCGTTTCCACGGTTTCATCAATTTGCCGGATCAGAAGCTTGGTACTGGCAATGGCCCCCGGCGTACGGCTGACCCCCACGGTCACGTTCTCCGGAATATTATGCAGCAGGGCCACAAGAAAGGTATCGAGCGCCGCGATAATGCCGCAGAAATCAACTTCACGGTCGAGCCCGGTTCTTCGGTTAAATTCTGAAACGGTTTGAAGTCCATGTTTCATGATCGCTAAGAAGAACGGCTGAAGTTCATTGATGTATGCGGAGTAGCGGTCATCATCACGCGTAAAGCCCGGGATATTACGCATGGCGCTGATCGTACGGTCTGTGGACCCATAACTGATCCCGTCTGCACGCTGCAAAATATATTCAAGAATATTGTCCCCTTCCTGCGTTTCAATCATGAATTCGCGCTTAAAGGCCGGCAGTGGTTTTTCTGTTTCGTCTGCATCCTGGCGAACTTCAATTACCGCTTCATCCAGAACTTGATTCATCAGATCGATATCCTCGCGCGCCTGCTGGTTTAACCGTTCCTGCTCTTCCTCCGTTAAAGGATAACGCAGATCTTCATGGCCCAAAAAGGCCGCTAGATCAACCGGTGCCCGGAAAGTCGGAACCAAAACACGCAATGTGTTTTCAGGATACCCGCGGCTCGAACGCAGCATGCCGATAAGTTCAATTTTGAGCAGTTCGCGGCCCAGAGGCGTGGCATAGAAAGCGGGGCCAAATATTTTTTTCGGATTAAACGGATCCAGCATCTCCTGCGGTTTATCGCGCTCATAGTCATAGGCCCGCAGCGTCACGGGCTGATGCTCCGTGGAAATCTCGACAGCGCTCTGCAGAATACCGCGAAAGTGGAGCGCAAAATATTCGATCAGCCGCTCGCGATTTTCAGGGTTCGGATCCGCCAGCCAGGCCTGCAATTCTTCACTGTCAAATAAAAGATATTCCGTACGGCCAAGACCAATACCCGCGGCACCGGCCTTCATGGCGGCAGCAACGTTTTCAAGGCGCTCGACGGCTGCCCGGACTTGAAGAGTTGCGCCGCGTTTCGTGCGGGCAGGCTCGGCGGCAGACTCCAGAGCGACGCGTTCCAGCGCCTGATTAAGCTCGTGCTTCTTGGCGAGTTTTTCACGCGTCTCTTTGGACGGCCGGATGTAGAGCGTTTTTTCCGCAGCATCGACAGCCACAGCAACTCCGATGAGGTCTTCGACGCCCAGTTTCTCGACCGCTCCTTCCGGAAGCAGCAGCGTGGGCACCCCGAAATCATCATTGGCCATCTGCACCGCGTGAGAGGCCTTGGTAATCAGCGGATTGCTGGAAACAATCAGTTTGACGCTCGGACCCATTTCTTCGAGAGCGCGTTTCCAGGCGGTGACATTGGCGTCGGACACAAAAAGAATCATATCCCCTGCGTCAGCCGCGCGTTTCACATCACCGTGATTGTAATTTTTCTGCACGCCTTTTAGTTTTAGCACAATATCTGTTAAAATATTTTCAAGGTCTTTGGTATTCGATTGAATTTTCCGGATCACTTCGCGGCGCGCCGCTTCCTCCGCGCCCGGTTCCTTAAGCAATGCGGCTATTTTGCGGTGTTCTTTCACCACAAAACCCGTAATGGCTTCTTCGGCCACCAGTGTTTTTCTCCGAATGCGCTCGGCAATAACCGGAACCACCTGTAATTGAAGAAAACTCACAAGCCCTTTCACGGCCCGTCCAGGCTTTTTCCCATTTTTATCAGCCAGAATCTCCGCAAAGACTTCTTCCGCGGCACGATTGAAACGGGCGATCTGACGGTCAATAACTGTCGGCTGGTCTTCAGGAAGCACTTCAGAAGGGTCAAAAATAAAAAACCTTTCCCGGATATACCCCTGCACAGTTCGATCAATGCTCTTAATGACACTTTTACCGAGATTCGATTGGGGGCCGCGCTCACCGACCAATTTCAAAAACTGAGTCAACGAACCTTCACGGTGACTTTGAACCACGGTGCCGTGCCGGTACAAGTCGGCCTGCTCCAGCACTTCCTGTTTCAGCTTCAGCACAAATTCTTTCGCTTGCTGAAGCACGGCTTGCTGAACGCCTGGCTCCTCCGGCAATCCGAAAAGCCGCCCCATGGATTCCATTTCATTAATCAGCCGGTCGATGGCCAAATAAAACTGCTGCTTATCCTCATTCGCAAGATGGAGTTTAATGCGCGCCCGCTCCGCTTCGGTGGCGCCCTCGGGGATCTTTCCGGCATAAATATCGTTGACCACTTCGGTAATCCCATACCCAAACCCCTGTAAAAAAGCCACGCTGCCCTCATAGACGCCCGGGGCATTGATGTCTCGGCCCTTTACCGCGACTTCCTGCGAAGCGGCCTCAGCCGCCTCGAATGATTTTTGGATCTCCATAAAAATCCGCTGGTCCGCGAATTCCCCGGGAAGAGGCACTCCGCCACGAACCACCTCAAAGATCAGTATCGCAACCACAGGCTGATTCTCCTTGCGACGCTTGACGGAAATCGTGCGCTCGATGTTCACACCCTGACTCTTCAGAACTCCGGCCACGTCGGCGTCCAACCCCACGCGATCCAGCGCTGCCACGATAAATTGACTGCGCTTGGCCGTGTGGCCGCTAAATGCAGGCTGGCCGGAATTCCACAAGGCATCCACCACCGCTTTGGATTCTTTTTCAAAACGGACATAAACCTGGTAGGCCTGCAATCCTTGCGCGGCAATCGCTGCCGGGGTATTGCCTTCGTCGCCCAAATCCAGAGTCGTATTGGCCAGAATATAATCCGTAAAGAAAAGCCGGGCGGCATTCTTATTGTGTTCACCGTCAATTCTGTTGTCCGGCACGTCAATCAAGATATCAAAGGCCTGTTCAGCCGCGGCTTGATTCAGGATTGAACGCTGCTGCATCGCACGCGCCGCGGCTCTCGCCGCCTGCACATCCGGCTCTGGGTCATTAACACGCATCTCGGAGCGCATCGTCCCCGATGCGTCCCGAGAAGTCTCGCGACTCCGCTTGCGAGGCATTTCGGAGCGGCCAGAGGGAGAAGCAAGGGCGGCCAGTTGATTAAAAAGAATGGGGTCGGGCGTATCTAAGCGCGCAGGTTTTTGTTCGAACCAGAGATTTAATGCTCCAATGCGGCTCGAAAAATCAGCGCCCGCGGAAGGAATGACGGCGGCCACTTCAAGGTCGCGGGGCTGCGTTGAGGCTTTGGCCGCAAGGGACCGCGTATCCGCAGCGAGCTCAGAACGAAACATCATTTGTTCGTAGTACTCGCGGTGCCGGGAATCGGCTTGTTCCATCGCTGGCGTAAGAATCCGGTACGAAATATTTTTATGGCGCAAAATTTGCTTGATCTCTTCCAGGTGAAAGCCGCCAAAAACCAGCGCGGCTGCTTTTTCATCCGATTGTTTAAGAAAATCATCCATGCGCGCCGCGACTACCTGGTTACGTTCTCCGGCCACGCGATAGAAATTCATGGCCGCATGCACGTTTTGTTCCCAGCGCCGCGAAAGCACGATGGCCTGCCGGGTTTCCTGCGCCAAAAAAGCGGCTAGGCCGCGCGTATCAAAATGCGCGAGTTCATCGGCGACGGTCTCATATTCCGGCGGTGTCAGACGAATGGAGGCCAGCCGTTTAAAGAGCTGGATCATTTGATGGGCGTGAAATATTTTGCGTTCGCGTTCATGGGGCAAATAGTGTTCCGCAATAGCCGTCTCGAGATATTTTACTTTTTCAAAAACCTGTTTCGCATCAATCGCACGCAGTTGTTTTTCCTGTTCGGGGTTTGTGTTCGCAGAAAGAATCAGGTCGATCAGGCTGTCTTGGGTGCCGGTTTCTTTGGCGGCCAGGGCTAAACGGCGCAGATAATCTTCAAAGGGCAATTCGCCGTGATCAAAGCGCAGGCGCCATTTCATCCAGGCCTTCATGTCTTTGGGGAAATCGCGGTCCATCAGCCGGCGCAAAACGCTCTCAAGCGCGTTTAGATCCTGCAGCGTTTCTTCGCGGCGCTCGGCAGATTCGCGGTACCAGCGCACGTTTTCAAGATGCAGTTTGAAGCTGTCCGCACCCGTGAGCGTGAAATCGGCCTGGCGGTTAATGTGGGCATATTCGGCGCCGCCGATACGCAGACGGTCAAGCAGGAATTGAGAGATTTTTTCCAGGATGGCCAGATTTTTCACCTGGCTAAAATAGGTCCCGGTCGGCACCACACCTTCGTAACCCTCTTCGTAGACCGTGCGCACTCCGGCGTTTTTGACCAGCTCGTAAATCAATCCCGCGATATTTTTCTGGGCATCGAGCGATTCATGCACATCCTGAATGAAATAGATCGTTTTGTCCGAACGTCCGTCAAAAGACTCCTCCAGGCGCCCATAGCCAGCGGCGGGGAACAGGGCCTGAGCCGGGGCCGCAGGCTGAGCAGCCGCATATAAAGGAAGCTGGCCCGTGACGGTCAGGGCCAGGCACAAAGCACCCGCTGTCATTTTTAAGGCTGCTGATCGCAAAGTTTTTTTGCCCGCTATTTTCATACCCTAACCCTTTTGT
>JAHFHB010000107.1 GCA_023247135.1 Candidatus Omnitrophota bacterium | reverse complement strand
AAAAAAGACTTCGATCGTAGCCATAAATATTTTTTTCACCCTGTTCCAAAATTCCTGCCACAATTTGACTCAAATCATGCGTATGCAAGGAAAGACCCAGATCAGCTAAAAGCTCTTGCCTAAGCGTCATCAACTGCCCGGCATCGTCAGTATCTCGATACGCATGCCGTTTTTTAACATCATTCACTATAAACGGCGCCAGGACCGAAATTACCGTACCTAAAAGGCCCATGGCAGTCCATAGTAAAACCTCGGGCAATCCCATATTGCGCCCGGGAAACCTGCCCAACCAGATCAACCATGCTACCGCCACGACAAGCCACAACGCAGGCAATGCCACCGGCGCCAAAGCTCTTATCCCCCATGTGCTGAACTGTAAAAACCTTAGGTTCTGCTGCCGCTCCAGCCAATCATTTTTCAATTCCACAAATTGCTGCTGTTTTTTAATCATGGCGGCTTTCGCGGCCTCATCTTCGTTCTCACTGCGCATCTCAGAGCGACGCACGGCCCGCCACTCTTCATTCACATCGAGAAGTGCCAGGCGCAGATCCTGAAAACGGGCCTGCCCTTTTATACGGCTGTAAAAGGGGCCAAAAACTCCGGGAATGGCTTCCTGGCTTAGGGCCCGCAGAACTTCCGGATATTGGACCTCAAAACTGCCGTCCCTGCGGTCTAACAGCATTTTAGCCAGCGAAACCTCAACTCTTTTGCCAAGCACCTCGCGCACAAACTTATCCACACCAAACGTTCCGTTTTTGTAAAGAATGATGGCAAAGCCCGCCAGCGCAGCGTCGGGCGTTTCATCCGACCAGCTCCAGCCATAATATTTCTTGGATAAGCCGTCGATCATTTCGCGTTTGCGATAGACCAAGTCCCTCAATGAACGATAAATATCTTCATCCAAATTATCGATCACCGGAATTGTGCCGCCAGGCGCTTTGTGCTTTTGAAGGAAAGGGACTAGGAAAATAAAAATCCGGAGCAGCCCGACCTCAGCCATGGCCCGTGCTTCTTCTGACAAATTCCCTGATTCAAGCCTGGCGATGAGGAATTTGAGATTCCGGTCAATGATCCAGAAATCATCATCCGAATCCCCTGTCGGCGCGTTTAAATGCACCCCGTGAAGCGCCAGGGAAAGGGCCACGGCCTTGACCCCATTTTCACCGGGCAAATTCTTCAAACGATAGGAAAGCGACTTGAATTGCTTCGAAGTGGCCTTGAAATCATCAGAGAATTTAAAAAACGTTTTGAACGACAACGCAAACAACGAAGGGATATCCAAAACCCAGGCGGTTTTCGGATGCCTGTTGTATAAAGCCAGAACCGCATCCAGCTGCTGCTCCTCTGGCTTGGATAGGAGCGGTTTCAAACCCCGGTCGACGACATAAAGAGCCACGGCTCGTAAAATAATTTCGGCATCCGGCTTAGCCTTCTGAAAAAGCGGCAGAGTTTTATAGTGCGAATCTGCGGTAACTCCGGTGTCTGCTTTTTTAGTCTCCAGCAGGTTCGCGATAGTCTCTCCCGCTGTAGGCGCGTTCTTTTGAATGTCATCCAACAGGGCTTGATACGCCTGCGTTTCTTCGTTCGGATTAGAAAATTCTTTTTGAAGCAGCGCGGTCAACTGCGGCAGCCAGCGTTCCAGATTGACGTCGGCCGGTGACTGCAAGCGGGCTTCGAGGGCTGCGAGAGCCGCCTCCGGCTGATTTGGAAAGGACTGGATAATTTCAAGATCGCGGCGCAGTTTTTCAAGCACCGGCGCCATGGACTGCGGCCGCTCCGCGCGCGGCAGAGGCGTGGCTTTATCAGGATCCCACTGGTTCAGAATTTCCTGCACGTGCCCGAAACTCCAGTGCTCAAAAATAAGCTGGAGGTAATCATCGCGCATGCGCTGAAACACCGCCTGCATGCCCGCAGGACTTGATTGCATCTGTTGATCCAGAAATTCGGCGATCATCAACACGAAACTGTAAACGTCCACATCTTCCGCAAGTTCTGCGCGGATAAAATGGCCGAATTGATTCAGCGCCGAATACGCATTACGGGTATGATTTTGATCGCGGGAATCCTGTTTGGGGCGCGCATTGCCAAACTCGATCAGTTGAAGCTCATGGGCATCGTTGATCAAAAAGGCTGCCGGCCGAATGTTGGCGTGAATCACACCTCGATCGTGAACCTGCCGGATGATTTCTCCGGCATGAATGAGTACGTCAAATAACCGCGGAACGCTTCCGAAGATTTCACGTTCAAGAGAACGCTTGGGGGCAATGCCTTCCTGTTCAATCCATAAACCGCCGTTTTTCATGCCGCCTGCGCGCACAAGCCGCGGCACGCCCCAGGCGGCAGGCTCCTGCTGAAGTTTGAACAGGGCCTGCGCTTCCTGAAAGAGCGCCTCATTTTGGCCAGAGTGATGCGTGATTTTAATAAAATGGTTCGGAATCACTGCTGCGCTTTCATCTAACGCGCGGAACACGTAGCGCGCCTGCGGTAAACGCTCCGCGATTTTTCTGCCCTTCTTGCCGCTCGGCCACTCGTAAAGAAAATCCTCATCAAGGTCTCGTCCGCCCGTCAGCGTGGGCCCTTCGCCGATGGCACCGAATGCATCTTTCAACTGATAGGAAGAGACATTGCGCATCTCAGAGCGAGGCGGAGACGCCGAGACCTGAGAAGTCCCCGTCTCGAACGGAGACGGGGGCATCTCGGCCCGAGCAAGCTGCTGTAAGCGCTGCTTGTCTTGTAAAATCCCTGCCGCAATCAACCCCACTCTTTCGGCAAGCTCCGGCGACCAGCCGGCCCCTTTCAAAGTTTCAACGCCCTCTTCCACCATCGCTTTCATATCCGTCACTTGGCCGGGCAAAAGCCGGAAATTCACCACATGCCTGAAGCGCACGCCCCCGGCGGAATTTTCAACCGCAGCCTTAGGCTCTGCTCCTGGAACCTCCGCCTCTTCCAAAAGAACCTGGTCGGGTTGAGCCAGAGGAGGATTTTTGTAATAAGTTTGAACATCTAAATTTTGCGTGACCATTGAAAAAAGTCCCCCAGACTTCAAAGCCTCTTCCATAAAAACAATCAATGCAGCGGCCTGCAATTCTCCGAAAGAGGCCCCCGTAAAAAACTCATCCATAATCGCAAGCGTTGTGGGATGCTTGCGCACATCCTCCAGAAGCTTCCAGGAAACTTCCGCTTCTTTAAAAAAAGTGCTTTTACCCTGGTGGATATCATCCTGAGCCATCCATTTAAAAAGAGCCCGAAGCCTTAAGGGTGTCACGCGTGTTCCCGGCCCCGCGGGGATAGGCGCGCCTGTCAAAGCCATTGCCGTTAATTGCGCCAAAGTCCGGCTGGAGGTTGTTTTGCCATTCATATTAGGCCCCAAAATGAATTCAACCTTCTCATGATCGGGCCCCCCATAAGCATAGTCATTCGGAACCGAGAGCTCCCCTTTCAACAGCTGTGGAATCGAATGTCCGCTGTGGATCCAAACCAGCGGCCCGAATTTTTCAGAGGCTACAATCTCCGGAAAAGTGAGTGAAACTTTTTCTGGTTGAGACGCGGCGGTAGAAACAGGGAGGGTCTTTGCCCAGGCCTCCGAATAATCCAGAATCTTTAGCTGCGATTCTAATTGCCAGACCACCCGCAGAATGAGATTCAATTTCCTTAAAGTATCCTCATCGGACAAAGCCGCTTTGATTCCATCCCGGCTAAAAGCTCTCTCGAGCGCATAGAGCCCGTAGGGATGGCTGGGATCCGTGACGGATTGCGCGATCCAGCGAAAGGCACGCAGCCGGGGGGACTTGGCCTCTTTTAACAAATCCACCAACGTCTCCATTCCTTCCAGAAGGTTTTGAATATCCAGAAAAATTTCATTTACCGCCTGATAATTTCTCTCGCCTGAATCATAGGTCTCACCGGGCCGGGGGTCCCAGGGGGCCTGGGGATTTTCCGCGGCGCGCAGAACCTTCCTACTCCCTGCACCTAAAACATCGTTAAGATACTTACTTGGCCAATTCCTACTATTCGTCTGGATGCGTGTATTCGCCGAAAAGGATTCGATCCACTTCTCGAGCGCTTCGCGTAAACTAACTTTCTCTGAAATTCGCGCTTCTAGAATTTCGCGGAAGGCGCCTTGCCTGGCAACAATTTCGACATTTTCCTGTAACGGGTTGTCAAGTAACCAGCTCCTGTAAGGATCTTTATAGACAGCTCCCAGCGCCCCAAACTCAAGCGCGCGGACGACGTCCCCGGACAAGGGGTCTCTCAGCGGGCCTGGTTGGGATCCAGGAAACGGCTGATCCGACAAGGCCCGCTCCAGCGCTTGCTGTTCCGAGTCAGAAAGAGAGAACCCATCCGCCGGCGGTCTTTTCAGCCTGTCTTTTTCTCGCTTCGAAGTGCGCTCGAGCCTGCGAATAAAAAAAGTCTCTGGACTGAGAAGCGACGCCAAAAAAGTTTCGGCCTTTTCCAATGCGAACGCCCCGCCTAAAAGTTTGGCTAAAAGATCAATATCTTGCTGTACAAACCAAACCCCTTCGTCTTTTCCATAAAACCGGCTTAAGCCCATCCCCAAAACAGCTTGCGCAACCTGCTCTTGCTCACCGGACAGCGGCTGCAATGCGTGTTCAAAAAACAGCCGATGCACGCCAACGAAATAATCCTGGGTATAGCGTTCAAGCGGCATTCCGTCGAATAAAAAGGACGCCACGTCCCATTGCACGAAAACCACGACATCTTTTTTTGACTGTTTGGAAGGCGCCGTTAGAAAAGCCGTATCGTGACGCTGGCGCATCACCTCAGAAAACCATGTTCTGAATTTGACATCCGCCCCCTGCTCTTCCCAGTGAAACAATTGCCGAATCTGATCAAAAAGTTTTTGATGCAGCACCAAAGTCCCGGCGCCATAAATGTTCATGTTTTTTAAAACCATGTAGCGCTCGCCGTCTTCCTCAAACACCTGAGTATCCAAAGCCTCTCGTCCCTTTTGAACGAGCCGGCTCAGCCATTGCGTCTGGGCTTCTTGCCCCCGCAGATAGGACGCCGCCCCCATTCTCCAACCGGGAGAATATCTCTCAAAATAGGACCCGGCCCCAATCGCGTCATAAGTCCAGGAGTCAGCCGGTGTATCCGGATGCAGTTCAAAGCTGTATTCCCGCATGGGCCGCCCATCCCGTACACCCACAAAGGCCGCTTTGTAGCGCTGGAATGCATAGTCACGGTGTTCCCACGGATCTGCCGCACGCGAACTCCATGCGAAAGTTCCTATCTTTACGTCTCTGGGAAGAATCATTCCCGGCAGGACAGGCACAAGCCAGGTGGTTTGATAATGCGGCCCGCTTCCCGCCCAGAAAAAACCACTCTCGCTTTTCGCATCGATTTCCAGATTCACGTGCTCCGGAACAAGAAAAGGCGTCTGCGAGCTCCGTTTTCTCGCCGCTTCAAGACTCCACACCGCTCGCGGGTTATCCCTTTTTTCTAGAAGCTCTGGCCGCTTGATTTTATTCGGGAATTCCGCGTTCTCGCCGCGAAGTCTACGGAGCACAAGGGCGAGCTCCTCCGCGTTCCAAACTTCTCCTCCAGGCTGAAAAGTTCCAAGCGGTGAAACAATGATTGTGTCTTGCGCACGGATAAAAAATTTCAACCGCTCAAAATCGTTCTGAGGTTTTTTCGCATCAGAATTCAATAATTGCCAGGCCAATGATCCTTCTCGAAAGGCCGCTTTGTCGAGCGCGTATACTTCCGGGGAGTTCCCATGAAGAACAAAGTGGATCTGCGTTAGAAAATGAAGTTGCTGCCGCTCAACGGCCCGAAGAATCAAAGGGTTTAAAAACTGCCGGTAAAAAGAAACCTTGTCCAGGCCGGAATGAACCAGAATCTGCGCACCCTCGCCCGCCAAATCAAGAACCGCCTCCCGCTGAGCGTTGGCCGATTCTAAATCGAGTGAGAGAAGCGGCGCTGATGCGCCATCGGCAAAAAGAGTGTCGAGCTGGCGCCCCAGCTCGCTTTGGTCATGGGCATTACGCATCTCGGAACGAGCCGGTTTAGAAACGGTGGACAGCCGTTCCAGTTCTGTAAGCACTTCACGCGCCACGCCGTGCAAGCGGTGGCCCCAGTTTAAATGAACGTTCCAGCCAAGCACATGCTCTGCCGTCAAGTGCGCCGCCACCGTTTCAAAATCGCCTTCGTACCCGCGCATATCCTCGAGAAAATGTTTTTCTGAGCCCGAAAGACGAATCAGTTCGATGGCGCGCTGGACAATAAACGCGTCGCGGCTGCCCGCCGTTTCGAAAACTTGCCGCAAAGCTTCGGGCTTGGGCCAAAGATCTGCAGATAAAGCGGCGGGTTTAAAACCCGGCACAGCGAGCTTGCGATCATCAAGCGCTGAGAAAGGAATGCGCGCGCCGCTCTCCGTGAGAAATGACTCCAGCTCGGCGCCGTCCTGAAGCCACTGGCCGATGAAACGCTTTAAAAAATCTCCTGATACGCGCTGGAAAAAATTAAAATGCACGGCCTTGAAGCCGCGTTCTTTCAGCCAGCGCAGCCACAGCCGCAGAAATTCAGGCGAAGCTATTTTTCTGAGCTCGGGGTTTGTGATAGAGCTTAGAAGATATTGAATCTCTCCGTCGCGCGCCAAAACAGAAAAACCGATATCGCCGCCGCTGGTTCTGAGCAAACCTTGCAGTACATTCGCTCGGGAACGTTCCGCAATCTCAAGACCCGTCACGCGGTCATCCA
>JAHFHB010000106.1 GCA_023247135.1 Candidatus Omnitrophota bacterium | reverse complement strand
CCTGTGCGGCCATGGGTCCGATCCTCATCACTTTTATTTTTGATGATTTTGGGGCGCCGGCGGCCTATGCCGGCATCGCTGTTTTTTTTGCACTGTCCGGGTTATGCGTCGCCGGCATTACTCCCAAAGCAACGCCAGTGCCGGAGCTGAAAGAACCCATGCTTAAAAGCATTTCTGCGGGGTGGCAATACGTCTGGAATCATCCGGTGCTTTTACCGGCTCTATCCCTCGATCTGTTTGCAGTGCTCTTCGGCGGGATGCTTGCCCTGCTCCCCATTTATGCAGAAAGCATTTTGCACGTCGGGGCCAAGGGGTTTGGCCTGCTCAATGCCGCGCCGTGGCTGGGAACGCTGGCGATCACTTTGGCCACAACGCACAAGACGCCGATTGAACGTGCGGGCAGAAATTTACTCATCGCGGTGGCGGGTTTCGGAATCAGCGTTCTGATTTTCGCCGCGTCGCGGAACTTTGCACTTTCATGGGTGGCGCTTTTTGTCAGCGGCGCTTTCGACGGCATCAGCGTGGTGATCCGGCGCTCGCTGCTGCGCCTGCTCTCGCCGGAAGAAATGCGCGGCAGGATTGCAGCGGCCAATTGGGTTTTTATTACGGCGTCAAATGAACTCGGGGCTTTTGAAAGCGGCATGGTCGCCGCCTGGATCGGGGTGGTTCCTTGCGTCGTCGCGGGGGGACTCATCACGCTCGGCGTCGTCGCACTCAACGCAGTGTTTTCGCCTAAACTCCGCCGTCTGCGCTTCAACATCGCCACTCTGGGGGGATCTTAGATTCCCGCTTCCGCGGGAATGACACAGTGCTAACGGCACTGCGTACATGACCGTATCGGTTTCCACGCCGATGCTAGTAATGCGGAGGCGGCTCTTCGTCTTGTAAATCCTTGACGACTCCACCGCCGGAGCGAACCTGGTCCATGACGCTTTTGAGCTGCTTCTCCAACAGGCCGATGCGCTTCTGCTGAACGATAAGCTCGCCATTGAGTTCTTCGAGCAGGCGCGCCTGAAAAGTCAGGCGTTTTTCAAGTTCGATGATTCTTTGTTCCATCACAGTTTTTCACCAAGCACTGCCCGTAGGGGACAGGCATGCCTGTCCCCTACGATTTTATTTCTTTTGTTTCTTTTTCATCTGCTTTCTGAGCTTCGGCCAGTAGGTTTCATCCACAATATACCCGGGGCAAACATTTGTTCCGCAGGCGCAGGGATAGTCCTTAGCCTCTTCCATATCAAAGCTGTAATTGTAGACTAACTCTTCGCCCTTTTTGATTTTGCGCAAGGCATCGATCCAGATATGACCGCGCTCAATTTCGATGAAGCAGTTGGGAACGCAGGAATGGTTGATGTAACGCGCCGTATTCTTGCCGTCAATAAAGGTATTACGGTTAAGCTGGAAAAGATATTCGGAGTTGCTGCGCTCAGATTCCGCGAAGGTCAAGCGCCGGCCGGTATACTCGATAATCCGCTCGCGTTTTTTAATATCGCGGGCGGCGAACACGCCCCGGTGGTGAATCTTGGACATTCGAACTTCTAAATGAGGATATTTTTTCATAGCGCGGGATTGTATCCAAGATCACCCTAATTAGCTAAGGAAATAAATTGGCTTAAGTGAAGACCTTTCCCTCAAAACGGTTTATTACGCTAAAATACCCGTCATGCCGAATTGTTTTTCAGCTTTAAAAGCACGCGTGTTAACGCCGGAGCTCATGGACGATCCCTCCCTGGACGCGGCCGCGCACGCGCACGCGCTGAAGGGGCTTGAGAAAATTAATGCCGTAAGCTTGTCCGCCGCGACGCTCTGGTCTGCCCTTCAACGGTTTTACATCGCGTCCGGTAAGAATCCTCTGCGGATTCTGGATGTGGCCTGCGGCGCAGGCGATATGGTCTTAGCATTGGCCCTGAAAGCCCGCCGCCAGAATCTGCCCTGGTCCTTTGAAGGCTGCGATTTCAATTCCCAAGCTGTTGCTTACGCCCAAAACCGCGCTGCAGAAACAGGCGTCACGAGTGTGAATTTTTTTGTGCTGGATGTGCTTCGAGATTCAATCCCCGCGCGGTTTGACATCGTCATCAACAGTCTTTTTTTGCACCATTTGACCGAAGAACAGGTTTTGCGTTTTTTTAAAACGCTGGCCCGCTCGCAGGCCAAACACTTTATCATTTCAGATCTCCGGCGCTCAATCCGAGGCTGGCTGCTGGCCTTTTTAGGTTCGCGCTTACTCACCCGCTCGCACGTGGTGCATGTCGATGCCCTGCTTTCCGTCGAAGCTGCGTGGACGCCGGAAGAAATCACCGCGCTGGCACACGCTGCCGGAATTCAGTCTGCTAAAATTAATTTCGTTTGGCCCATGCGTTATTTGCTGACCTGGCAAAACTCGTGACGTCCCCGGAACTTGAATCCGTGACCGCACCCCTTTGGGATATTGCCATTGTGGGAGCCGGGCCGGCCGGAGCCATGGCCGCTTACTTACTCGCCGAACAAAAGCTCAACGTCCTTTTACTGGATCAAGCGGCTTTCCCAAGGCACAAGGCCTGCGGCGGATGTTTGAATCACCGCACGCTGGAGTTATTGAATCAGTGCGGGTTGAGCGATCTCACCGCACAGCTGGGGGCCAAGCCCCTGCAGCGTCTGGTAGTGGCAGTCGGCACCCGTCCGGCCGCGATTGAAATCCCGCAAGGACGGAGCGTTTCCCGCGAGCGTTTTGATTTTGCGCTCATTGAGGCCGCTCAAAAAAGGGGCGCCGTTTTCCTTGCACAAGCCAAAGCGTCTTTGCAAAACCCGGACGAACATTTTGCGCGCATTCAAGTGCGCATAGAAAACAAGCCCTGCGAAGTGCGCGCCAAAATGGTGCTGGTCAGCGATGGCCTGGCAGGCGATGCCCTCAGACAACTGCCGGGCTATTCATCAAACACGGCGGAAGATTCTCTCATCGGTCTTTATGCGTCCCTGGCGCCAGGTAGTTTCGCCGATGAACCCGGCACGATTTACATGGCCTGCGCACAGTCGGGCTACGCGGGCCTGGTCCGCAGGGAAGATGAACGTATTGAAATTGCGGCGGCCGTGCTTCCGGCGGTTTTAAAAGCGTCAACACCCGCAGCCTGTGTGCGCCTGATTTTTGAAGAAGCGGGCCTGGCCATTCCCGCAGGACTCTCCCGCGCGGTCTGGCTGGGCACTGCCGCATTGCATCGAACCCGCAGAATTTTATCCGGCCGAAGGTTTTTTGTTTTGGGCGATGCTTCCGGTTTCGTAGAACCCTTTACCGGTGAAGGAATTTATTGGGCGCTGCTTCAAGCCCGCGAGCTTGTGGACTTGCTGCAATCACAGCAGTTTAACTGGAAACCTGCGTTGATTGAAAAATGGCAGAGAAAAAATTTCAAGTTGATGGAACCGCGCAAAAAACTGTGCCATTTCATCAGCGCCCTGCTGCGCTGGAAAACCCTGCGGTCCTTGATGGTAGAAATGATCAGACGATCTCCCTGGCTGGTGCGTCCGCTCATCCGCTGGATTCACGGCCCGGCTAGCCCGGAACGTTCTATTCGCTCTTTTCATCGAGCATGCCTTTAAACACGCCGCTCAAATCCATCAGGCTTGTATTATTTGCACCGGTGGGAATTCCCCAGATCTGCAGCTTGTCCGGAATATTTTTAGCAAATTCCAGGGCCACAACATTTTGTCCGCCGCCCAGGGCTTCTGCGGAAAGCTTCTTTCCCTCGGCTTCTGCTTTGTAAAGCGCAAGTTTTCCGGTGGCTTCCTGTTCGAGCTTGTAGCGTTCGGCATCCGCCTCAATTTTCGCAGATTGGGCGCGGCCTTCGGCTTCCTGAATGGCTTTCAGTTTTTGCCCGCGTGCAATGGCTTCCAGTTTTTTCGCGGTCTCCTCTTCAGCCAGTGCCAGCTGTTTGTTCACTTCCACCATTTGCGCCGCAATTTTTTTCTGTTCAATTGCCTGTTCAAATTGCGCGCTGAACTGGAAATGCCTGATCAAAGCATCCTGCACGTTAATGGCCGGATACTTGGCCAAAACACCGGCAAGCTTCTCTTTGATCCGGGCCTGAATCTGATCGCGCACTTTGCCCTGATAAATTTCTTCTGCCGAATAATTTCCGATCGCGATTCTTGCTTCAGAGCGGACTTGCGGCAGCAGAATCTGATCTTCGTAATTGTAACCCACCGTCTGATGCAGCATGGGAACGTCGTGGGCATTGAGCGAGTAAATAATCGTGATATCGACGTCGACATTCTGCCCATCGTTGGTTTTCAGCTCCATGTTGTATTCTTTTTGGTTCTCCGTCGCCATGGACTGATTGGGAAATGACCGTGCCGAAACCTTGTAGATGACCATATCCGTGAACCATTTGATATAAAAGTGGTATCCCACGCCTAGCGGCTCCTGATCGATGGATCCCTTGACTTTGTTCACACGCACGGCAACTTCCGTAGGCTGCACATTGATCCAGCCAACGCTGAGAGGCACGATAATGGCAAGCAAAAGAATGATAAGCGCCGTCGTCACAAGCGGCACCATTTTTTCAGGCGGAATTTCCGGAAGAGTCATCTCGTTCATGGCATCAAGCTCCTTTTAGTCTCCAATGAGTTCGGGTTGAGGTTTTAGGCCCGTCATCCTATCAGCTGCGGGAATTTCAGGGGGAGAATTTTTCAGTTCTGCAGAAGAGCCCGAAGCTTGCGCAGGGTTTTAAAGGGCAGCGAAACCGTGAAACGATTAACCACGGCGGTCGGAATAAAGCCGCCGGCAGCGGTGTGCATGCGGTAATAGACCGCGGTCATGCCATTGGGCCGCGGCGTGAAGTGCCACTCGGCATCCAGATACGCCACCCGCACCCTGCCTTTTTGTAAAGGGTAATCGTGACTCACTGCGCCCAACTGATAAATCACGGCACCGGTCGCGGCATCCACGCTTTTAACCCGCCGGTAAACTCCATCACGATCCGATAACGGCCAGGGCAGATCCGCCGCAAAATAAACCACGCTTTCATTCGCGGAAATCCGCTTGAGCAGTTTGGCCTCCTTACAGCGATAGAACCATTCCGTCATGCGCCCGGCTTCTTCATAAAAACTGGTAATCACTTCAAGCGGTGTTCGAATTTCAGTCTCCGCGCGAAACTCCAGAACCGCCGAGCCTTCGACGGCGCGGGTATAAACCCGGATGCCCTCGCTCTCCTTCTGCAATTTCCAGGGATGTTCTGCGGCCATGGCCGGAAAGGACACCCCCAAAATAAAACCGCCCAGGAACAAAACAGCCTTTTTCACGTAAAAATTCATTTCTGGTTCATTCCTTCTTTAGGCAAATACAAATACAAGCGTTCCACTTTCTTTCGCGCCCACGGCGTTCTTCTCAGAAAAGCCAGACTGGATGAAATGCTGGGATCAAAATTAAAACAGCGGATGTTTACCAGGCGCCCTAGTTCATCCCAGCCATAGTGGGCCACCAGACGCTCAAGCACCTTTTGAAGCGTCACGCCATGCATCGGGTCTTTAGAGTTCAATGTTCAGCCTCTAAACATTCAACAAATGTTGATAAGATTCCAGCCACACCAGGTCTTGCTTATAAGAAGGCAGCATTTCCGCCACTCTTCTCCAAAAGGCCCGCGAGTGATTCTGTTCCTTCAAGTGCGCCAGTTCATGCACCACCACGTAATCGATCGCGCTTAAGGGCGCCATGATCAATCGCCAGCTGAAACACAGCCGCCCCTGAGTACTGCAAGAACCCCAGCGCTTCACGGCGTTCGAGAGCTTGATGCTTTGATAGCTGAGTCCAGCCAACCCTGCATGCCATTCCACGCGCTCCGTGATTTTCTCAAGCGCCCGCGCCTGATACCACTGGGTAAAAATCCGCTTCGCCGAATCGAAATAGTCCCGCGAAAGAAAGAATCCATCCTCAACACGAAATACTGAAGGCTCCTCGACCCTTTTAAGTTTATAAGAGCGCCCCAAATAAAGAAAGCTTTCCCCGTCCACAAACTCTTTGGGCTTCATCTCGGCGCGTTTCTTTTGAATCAGTTCCTGCTTGGATAAAATCCAGGAACTTTTTTTAAATAAAACGTCTTCGATTTCAGCCATCCGGGCCCGTCGCGGAACGCGAACCACAAGCCGCGCCTCTGCCGTGATTTCCAGCGAGAAGGTCCGGCGCGAAGACCGGATGAGCTGATCAATCTTGATTTTTGACATGTCCATCCGCCCGCCCTCTATGAATTCATAATCCCTTTCAGGAATAGCGCCGTCAACTTTGCGGAATCAGTTTTCTTTCCCCATAAGCGGCGAGCATGCCGCCCCAGAAAATAGATAACGTGGTCACGAAATTGGCCCAGCTCCAAAGAAAGATCACTGGCATTGACAGCGGCTATCCAGATTTTAATCAGCCGGCCCGGCGAAAGTTTCTTGCGACGGATAATTTTCAGCATGTCCTGAATGTCCAGCTCTAAAAAGCGCGCCATCTTTCCAATCGTCCAGTATTCGGGCGCGATTAAATGAAGCCGCAGCTTGCCTGTCTTCCGATAGAAAACTGCCGTCTTGCGGTAATTGAGGTAACTGATCATCGACCACCCGCCGACGTTCTCAGAATAGTTGACAGCTACGCCGGATTCATCCGCTGCTTTGAGAATCGCCGATTCCAGTTTGTTTTTAGAAACCCCGCGGCGTATTTTTTTAAGCGGATTTCAAAATCAATATCCACGCTCGGACGAATATGCCCCATCAAAGCCCCGGCGCCGGCGCCCACGATAATCACATCCGCCGGGAGCTCAAGGCGCTGATCCAGGC
>JAHFHB010000105.1:4945-6799 GCA_023247135.1 Candidatus Omnitrophota bacterium | reverse complement strand
CCCGAGGCTTGCGGCGGCCCAGGCCATGATCGGTAGAAATCATGCCCATCTTTTGCCTTACTTTCAGGGGTTTTTAAAAGCCATGCTTGAAGGAAAAGTGCGCGATTTCATGGAAAACAAAAAGCAGGATAGCTATGCCGGCCGGAGTTTGGCAGCCCACAATGGAAAAATCCGGGAGCAGCTGGCGCAAAAAGGAATCAACGTCGACCGCTGGCTTGGCTGGAACCCAAAAGACAGGTTTGCAGAACAGACCTTTACCTATTACCAAGGTGAGAGGGCCGCGGATTATGACCCCATCGCCGATGTGTTTGCGGTGAAACAGTATTTTGAACGCATGCTGGCGTCAAATTTAAGCCCCGAACAAAGGGCGCAAATCGTGACGGTGCTTGAGGCATCCGGGTTAAAAGTTCTTGAGCGCGCCGGCGTTTTTTCTTTGGTTCCGAATTCCCAAGAGCAAGGCAGTGACAGGCTTTCTGATTTCGTAGAAATCGTGACAAGTAAAATTGAGGCGCTGGATCAGTTGGCGCAATCGTTCAATGCGTCTTTGCGCAATGCCCAACCCGGCGCCGAAGCCGCCACGGAGCTTCTGGAAACGGCGGGCCATTGGGCGGAGACCACCGCGGCCTTGAGAATCCGGCTTCAGGACAAACGCTACCACGCCCAGCTTCAGATTCCGCGGCGTTCTTTTTTAATCCGCACCATTCTCAGAAACCCGGGACACGATCTTTTTATCGGAGATTTCACCACGTGCTGTCTTGGCATGAGCTCGGCCACGCATTCCGAGGCCATGGTTCAACGATTGATCGACGAGGCTATGGGCGTGCTTGAAGTGGTGGATCTGAATACCCACAAGACGATGGCCGCGGCCTGGCTTTATATCGCTGAAGACGGCAGTCTGGTGAATCAAAATCTGGAAATTCATACCGATTATGAAGTGCCGCATGAATTGATGCACCGCGTTGGCGATGAAATGCTGAAATACAGCAGGGAGTTCGCTGATTATATCGGAGCGTCCGGGAGTTTTCTGGGGATTCCGGGGCACGGAAAATATTTCAGGCAAGGTCAAAATTTTATCAGCACCCATGTTGCGAGGAAACGGCTCACCCCGGTTTCTTTTGGGCTAAAGAAACTCGGAGGTTTTCTGGATGGGCAAGCCTATTACCTGGACTCCGCTGGAAAAAATGAAGCTTACAAAATCGAAAAGACAGTAGCTTCGGCTCGCTCAGAACAGGACGCAACTCTAGCAGAGTTGCCGCCTGGGCAGTCCTTGCCTCCGGCAAGGGCCGAGATGCGAACTTCTGGAATTCGGAGCGCGCAGCTCGTCGCGCCTGAAAATGGAACGCAGGTTGAGCCTGATCACGGTGGCAGGATTACGCTTAAATTTACTTTAGATACAGAGCTTCAGCATTGGGGCACGGCCACTCAAAATCTTGTGGCCCGGTTGGGACTGAAAGCCTTTTTACGCTTTAACTATGCGGATGCGCAGGGCCATCTCTTTCCATGGAGCGCATCGGAAACGGATATCCCGCTTGAAATCACGCATGTGGAGCAGCCTTTCTGGTCTTTTAATTTCAGCAATCACTATGAAATCATCGCGCGGTTTTTGCCGCCGCCGGAAGCCGCGCGGCTGACTTTCAATATCCGGCTTGAAACGACGCAGGGCGAAGACTGGCTCCAGAACGGGACAGAAGATAATAACTGGCAGATCAGGATCAAGGATCCGTCGACGCGCTGGATGATTTCAAGAGATGTTTCTACACTTTATGAACCCAATCCCGAAGGCCTTGCCTTGGAAACGCGCACGGAATATGGGCCTGATGAACAGCGCTGGCGGGAAGCGCATTTTCTCACAAG
>JAHFHB010000105.1:0-4935 GCA_023247135.1 Candidatus Omnitrophota bacterium | reverse complement strand
AAAGGTTATTACATCTATCAGCTTGGCAGCCTCCGCGGCGAGCAGGAAAAGTTTATCCGTTTAACCAAATTTGTCGGTGATCCCAACCAGCCGAAAGCCTACCCTGTTATTTTTGAAGATGCCCGCAGCAGACTGGGTGGCGACCGTGTTGTCATCATGCATTTGGCCGGAGATCATCCGGCCCGCCTGGAGCTGTATGAGAAACTGGGTTTCCGGATTTCGCGTGTCGCAGACTTGTATGGGGCGGGGCATCCGGGGTACCGCCTGGTGGTGCCGCTGGAACAGGGTGCTGATTTATCTGAAATGTTTCGCAAGGCCGATCGCGAAGCGTTTCTTGATTACTGGACTTATGAAGCGGAACGGCAAATGCTGCCGCTTTTGCTGGAGAGCATGACCCCCAATGCTGAGAGCGACCTTCTGGCCCAGTTACGCGTCGTGCTGGCCGAGCTCATGAAGAATAGAGACAAAGCAGTGCGTGATGATCCCGAGTCGATGATTCGCATGCTGCGGGCCATGTTTATTTTTTCTCAGAGGAATCCCGGTTTGACGGATGCCGAAAAAGAAACGCTTCGGCCCGACTTGACGCAGGCGGTGCTGGCGCGGCTTCAGGGAAGAGTTTTGTGGTTCAATCAATCAGAGAGTGACCCCCTCACTTTTCTTGCGCCGCATTTTTATCCTTTGGCCATGCAGATTAAACCGGCGGAACCGGCTCAGAAAAAAACATTTCTGGATGCGCTTGTCAATCCTTACGCGGCCAGAATGACGCGCTGGATTGAGCGCGGCGAAGCACCCGCGGGAGGGATCTCGGAGTTATGGGCCTATCGCACACAGGCCACGGGTATTTTGGCAGGCTGGTATCAGGCCGGCATTTTCAGTCTTGAAGATTTTCAAAGCTATGTGCGGGACTCCCGTCCGGAAATTAAAGCGCATGTTCTGCAGTTATTGAGCAAGGTTTTTTACCGCTTGGGTGTGGAGGATGTGCCGCGGCGCCTGCAGGCAGAAGATCAATTCTGGGGCCTCTTGGCGGAAGACTTGCAGGCCAAAGACCCCAAAGTTTTTATGCTGGAGCCGCCGGCACCCAACGGAAAATTTCGCCGCCAAAAAGGCGAGGGGCGCGTGCAGTTGTTTCCCGCGCGGGTTCGTGAAGTGCCGTATGCCGCCATGCATTTAATGCGCGGCGTGATGCCTGGCGCGCGTGCGATCGCGCTTTTTCCCGTGTATGACGGAAGTTACAAGCCGGACGTGGTTCGCGTGAATCACGTTCTCGATGCGCTGCAGTACGTGCGTTTTTATGAAATCGAACATCACGGTGCCAAAGCTTTTCTGGTCGGCGACCGCCAATCAGATTTGTATCCGGATTTGGCGAAAGAGGCCCTGCCCAAGGGGCGCTACGATGACTGGCGCTGGGTACAGGATCTTATTCTGGAATTTTACGCGCGGCGCGAAGGGGCTTCGGCGATCATTGTTCCGACGGCGGCGGATGTCAAAAAACGCTGGCCTGGGATCAATCCAAAGTTTGTCAAATTCGCTTATGACACCGACATGCATTTACACGGTTACACAAAACAGAAGCTTTCCAGTATTCAATGGGAAGGGGGGATTCAGCTTAAAGAAGGCTGGGTTCTGCCGCTTGATCATGATCCCGAAAAATTAAAACAGCTCGAAGCATTCCTGAAACCCTACTTGCCTCCGGCAAGATCCGAGATGCGCCGGCCGCGGAGTGCCGGCACAACTCGGGTCTCGCCGGAGGCTCGCTCCGAGATGCGGGTTCCCGAACAACCCATTCAAAATCGAGGCTTCGGGCCATTCACGGTGACTTCGGAGGGGAAAACGTTGACGGGCCAGCAGTTTGCACTCGATGAAAACGCGGACCTGAGTTTTCACTTCAACATTCTCACCGATACGGTGCTTGAGAAGCCGGAACCAAGAATTTTAGCCCGGGTTTATTACGAAACAGCTCCTGGAATCTGGACGCATGACCTGCCCATGAAGCTGGGGATCAACTTTCATAGCGGGGTCTACCGCATGGGGATCACGTTGCCGCCGGGTTTTGCCGGAAAGCTTACTTTTCAATACTCGGTCGATGGCGGTGAAACCTGGCATTGGGCCAATCACGGTCCTAAAGAGGAAGATTACAGCGTCAGACGAATCCGGCATTTGGCCGCGGCCGGAAAAAGCTTTGAACTCCGCACGTTACCTGCGGGTGAACTTGTGTCGCTGGCTAAGGCGGAACGCGCAATCCCGGAGCTTGAATCCCGCTGGGGCCGCGGTATGTTTCAAGCGCTCCGGAACGAACACACTGTGGAAGCCCTGGCGGCCTACGATGAAAAGACAGGCGCGCTTGCCGCGTATCTCTTGTATGAAGTTCCCTACGACGGCGCGCAGATTTTAAGAGCCGTGGTGGATCCGGCGAAAGCGCCGCGCGAAATTCTGGGAGCTCTCTGGCAGGCATTGGCTAAGGACGCTGCAAAGCGGGGACTGTCCGGAACTTTGAAAATCGACCTGCCGTTTGAGGATTTGCGCTACTTTCCAAAATTGCCCGCGCAGACAGTTGAAAAAATAACCGGGGTTGGGCCGGACCTGGAAGGTGATGAGGTTTACTACGCATTGACTTTAAAACTGAAAGCAGAAGCCGGTGAAAGAACCGCGCTCGACAGGCTGTGGGACGAACCCATTCCTGTGGAGCCTGTCATTACCCCCGTGGGTCGTCTCAAAACCTGGGCGGCGCTCCAGACTCCCGGGCGCGAAGCGGATACGAGCTTTGCCGATCTGCGCCGGAAATATTCCGAGCTTTCTCCGGATTTGATCAAGCGCGTTTTGGGGGATGAGCTCATCAAGCCCCTCGGCGGTTATAAACCGGCCAAGGTGGCGCTGCGCGAAATGACCAATGAGGATGTGGATGCGGTCATGGCGATCGAAGATGCTACGTTTGAAGTGCCTTTTCATTGGTCGGCCTACGGATTTCTTGTGGATGAAAAAAAGGATGACACGCAGCATGACGAAGTTGAAGCTGCGGGCGGGGGCTTGATGGATGAAGAGGAAGAAAATAATTTTCGCAAGCGCGTCGTCGCAGTCGTGGGCAAGAAAGTCGTGGGTTACATGGTCTATAAAATTTTTGACGAACGCATCGATATTCAGAAGATGGCCGTGGATCCGGCTTACCGGTTTTCGGCCGTGGGCAATTCTTTTCTTAATCATGCCAAAGCCGAAATGAAAAAAGAGGACAAGGCGTTTATCTCGGTGGAAATTCCCTGGACGCATCCGACGGCGGTTCATTTCTTCCAAAGGAACGCTTTTGCGCTGTTCGCAGAGCAGAAGCAGGTCGCGGAGTGGGACAAGCAGGAAAACCTCGAGATGGTTTACTGGGATCCGGCGATTGACGCCAGCCTGCTCAAGAACAAGGCGATGGCGGCCCGGAGCATGCGCTTTATCAAAAAAGCCCAAGTGCAGATGGGCGAAGTCATTTATAAACGGATACGCCAAAGCCCTCAGGGGGTCACGGAGCATCTGAAACAGAATCCGCATTTTCCCTGGAACAATCTGGAAACCACAATCCTAAAAACCATTGGGAAAGTGAAAGCCGCAGACATCGCGGAAAAAGACCTCGGAAAACTTCTGCCGTTTTTAGCCCAGCGGGCCCAGCTTGCGTGGACGCTAAAGGACATTCGCGAATTTATCAAAAGAGGCGGCAAGATCCTGGTTTACCGCGCCAACCGACGCGTGGTGGGCTTTGCGGCGCTGGCACGGGAAGCCAACCACTACGAAGTGCTGGATACCGCATGGGCAGGCGGGGTCAAGGTACCTGATTTCTTCGGGCAGATCAAAAACAAAATCCGTGAATGGGAATCAAGCCGCAAAGAAAAGGAAAGACCCATCAACCGCCTGCTCTGGCAGATCCCGGAAAAAAACTTCATACTCCTGGCGGGGGCCGAAACGCTTGTCCGGGAGACAGGTTTCCGGTCGCGGGATGCTTTCAACAATCAGTATGGCGAGTTTGTGTATTTGCTTGAACTGGCCGTGGATGAGCTTTCAGACGCTGAAAAAATGATGGTCCGCTGGGTTCAGGGAATGGAGCGTACTCCGATTTATCCGGAAGTGAGCCACATGCTGGCGGATGAATGGGGGCTGGATTTTGTGACTGTACGTAAATTTGCGGAATCTCAGGGCATTGAAATTCTCGCCGAGGGGCAGATGCGTTCGCTCTCGGGAAAACTGCTGATTCCAGAGTTTCAGAAACGTGATGCCAGAAAAACTCAGATCCGCTGGCTGATCCGGCGCGACATGCCGGAAGTGCTGGATATCGAAAGGGCCTCGTGGGGGCAGTTTGCCTGGATCGAAGAGGAGTTCCTGGGAAAATTAAGACAGCGCAACGTGATTGGCATGGTCGCAGAAGCCAATCATAAGGTCGTGGGTTTTATGATCTATGAGCTTCACAAGAATCAACTGCGCGTGCTTAATTTTGCCGTGGATCCTGAAGAGCGTTGGCAAAAAATTGGCTTTGAAATGATCGAGAAATTGAAAGATAAACTTTCGCAGCAGAGGCGCCAAAGCATTGTCATCATGGTGCGCGAGAGTAATCTGGGTGCTCAGCTCTTCTTGCAAAAATGTGAATTTGAGGCGGTCAATATCGAGCGTGATTATTACGAAGACACGCATGAATCGGCCTACCTGTTTGAATTCCTGCTCCCGGGAACCAGCCGCAGCACCGGAGGTTTTTCAGAAAGCGATGATGACGAGGATACCGGCATTCCAGAGGACGCTGAACATTCGGCGTTTAACTCAGCGCCTTTAAGGGCGCCCCAGGAGCCTGATATTTCTGAGCGATGGGTGTTTGAAGGCTGGGTTCGGCGCAGGCCGCTCGAAGAGTTAACGCCTGAAAATGTCGCGCAGAAATTTCCGGGTCTTTGGGAACCAGAGAAGGTGCTTCTTCCCATC
>JAHFHB010000104.1 GCA_023247135.1 Candidatus Omnitrophota bacterium | reverse complement strand
CGTCGCCGTTCTCATTGGTGATGGGCTGCCGGCCGCTCTCCAGATCAATAATCTTGAGCCGGCGCATGGCCAAACCCACGCCGCCCGAAATATATTTGCCCCCTTCATCCGGCCCGCGGTGTGAAAGACGCGCATTCATTCGCTCAAGCAATTCGGGAGCCGTTTTATCCAGAAGGGTAGGCTGAATAAGACCCGCAATGCCGCACATCAGTGCACCTCCGCGCGGTAAAACGATTCATAGTCATCCGTCATGCGCTCAAGCGAAAACCGCGTTTCAATGGTACGTTGTGCCGCCACGCCAAGTGCCTGTGCCCTATCAGGGTTTTCAATCAGCGCCAAAATGGCTTGTGCCATAGCCTCCGGCGCACGCATGGCAACAATCCGGCCGTTCACGCCGTCAGTGATAACCTCAGGAACACCCCCGGCCGGAGTTGAAACCACCGGCCTTGACATCGCCATGGCCTCCAGCACGACATTGGGCAAACCTTCCCAGAGAGAACAAAAAGCGAACACATTCATGGCCGAAACAAGCCGGGCAATGTCGCGGCGTGCGCCGGTGAAAATAATCTGTGAAGGCCGGGGCAGTTTAGCGGCTTCCAGCCGCATGGCTTTTTCAAGCGGCCCTGAGCCCACCAGCAAAAAATAACATTCGGGTTTCTGTTCAAGGATGAGCCGGATTGTCTCTAAAAAATAACCATAACCTTTTTTCAACGAGAAATTCGCAACGGTGCCCACCAGTGGCACGGTTTCCGGGATGTTGAACTCACGGCGTACGGCCGCAGTATCCATCGCAAGTGAAAATTCGGAAAGATCCACGCCGTTATAAATCGTCAGCGCCTTTTCAGATTTTAAATTTTCACGGCTCAAAACCCAACGGCGAACAGCCTCGGAACAGCAAACCACACGGTCAGAAAAATAATTCCCGGCTTGTTCAAGCCATAAGATTTTGGATGGCTGTGAGAGTTCTACATCGCGGCGTGAAGAAACTACCACAGGCACCCCTGCAAGACGCGCCGGCACGCCTCCGAAAAGATGCAGTCCGAAAAGGTACGTGTGCACGACATCCACCGGCTGTGCTTTCAGCCGCTCATAGACCGCACGGAAAGCAGAAAATCCCCACTTTTTCTGATGCAGGGCCGCAAGTGGGATACCCAGCTTCTGAATCCAGGCCGCCAGGATGCCCTCTTGAAAAATACAGAGAATTTGGACGTCATGCCCACGGCGGCGCAGCTGTTCCGCCAACCGCACCACATGCGTTTCGGCACCGCCAAGATCCATTTGCGGCACAATGTAGAGAATGCGCAGAGGTCGTGTCATATCATTTTAGCGGCATATTGTGATTGCCCCTGCAAAACCTCCGCCAAACGCACCGTCATGACTTTCAGCGAGTAAACCTCTTCAACTTTCTTGCGTGCGCGCTCACCCAAACGCCGGCGCAAGTTTGCGTCGCGGCAAAGCAAAAGCAGGCGTTCCAGCCACTCCTCATCTGTGGACGCTAAAAAAGCATCCACACCGTCATCGACGATGTCTGAATTGGCACCGATCTGGGATGCGACAGCCGGAAGTCCGAGTGCCATGTATTGCAGAAGTTTCAGCCCGCACTTCCCAGGCCCCCATTCATCCGCACGCACGGGCATAATCCCAATGTCAAACGCCTGCATCTCCCGAACTTCTGCCTCATAGCTCCAGGGAACAAATTCGGTTTGAACTCCCGGCAGGCTGAATTTTCCCCCGCCTTGCAGCCGGCTGATCACTTTCAGCCTCACAGGCTGCTGAGCCGCTAACTTCTGGAGCACGCCGGCCAGAGAACGCAAATAACTCATGCCGATTTCCATGCCAATCCAGCCAATCACAAGGGGTGCTGCCGATGCAGGTTCACCCGCCTTCCGTCCGGCGGGACAAAATCGTCCGGTATCCACAGGCGTAGGAATCACCACCACAGATTTATTCACCGGAAGAACCCGGCCGCGAAGATATTCATTTCCTGCAATCACACAGGCACTCGCAGCCGCCACATATTCGGCCTCACGCCGATCCTGAAGGCGCGCCAGAAAAGGATGGCGAAACTCAGTCATGGTTCGTCCCAGAATATCGTCATCAAAATCAAAAATAACTCGGCGCGACACACGCAAAAGCTGTGCAGCAAATCCTCGCAGATTGGTCGACACAATCCCCTTTTGAACAAAGACTACGTCATAGTTTTTCGCCTGAGCAATCCGCCAAAAGGCCAGCGCCGCTTCTAGCAGCACGTAGACAGCGTGCAGTGCTCGTAATTTTGAAAAATAGAGCCGGGAAAACCATGGCTCGGGGACCGCAGGAAGTACTTTGGTTTGGAATCCAAGCCGGGCAAGTTCGGGCAGATACTGATAAACCCGCAGGCGGCTGGACGGCATTGTTTCCGGGTAGAGCGTCAGAAATAAAACACGGAGCGGCCGCGTTTCAGCAGTCAATGGCAGAGACTCCATAATGTTTACAAAAAAGCCGCGAGTTTATTGAGACGATCCAAAAAGAAATCCGTACTCCAGATTTCAATAGAGGGAAGCTCATGCGGTTTAATGAACCGCAGGACATCCTCTTTGGCTTTTTGCATGTCCGTACCCTCGATACGCTTTTTCATTTCTTTTAAGTACCACGCTTTATCAACTTGGATCCCCATGCCTTTCCAGGGTCCCTGCTGATTTAGCGCTGCAGACAAAAGCGGGTAGTTTACGGAACATTTACGGCTGACATACCAAACAAAATCATACCAGTCCCGGCCTTTCACATATTCACGGCAAAGGGCTGCGTGGCTCTTCCCCGCAAAGAGACTCGGCAAATCATGCGTGACAACCTCATAGGGAAATGGGAAATCATGATACTTCATTTCAGAAATGCCGTGGTCTGGGGGATTCGTATCGACTTCAATTTTAACTTTGATGTTTCGGGTATGTTTACCAGGTTTAAAATGCTGAAAAGTCAACAGTTTCACCAAAGAGTTATCCTTAATAAACTGCTTCTGAACAGCAACCGTTACGTCCTTACGATCTTTAAGATCAAAATCGAACCCATAAACGCTCAATTCTGTATTCAAGCCCTCCAGATAAGGTTCCAGACGAAACTTACGGTTCGGTTTCGACAAAACAAAATCAAGGTCTTCAGAGAAGCGCTCTAAACCATAGAGAATTCGCAAGCAGGTTCCACCTTGAAATACGGCTTCTTTAAAAAATCCAACGCGAGACAAGCCCCCCAAAATAACTTCTTGCGCAATCTCACGAACCACATTTTCTTCTTCTTGCACAGATTGGCAGCTGAAGGAATCCAGCCTGGCTTGAATGATGGCAACGTTCACGATAATTCCTTTTTGAGACTTTGAATAAATTCCCTGACATGCCTGCTTCTGACCGCTGCACTCCATTCTTGGAGAAGCGTAAGATCTGCTTTTTGCAAATGCGCCGGATCCACCCGTAAACTTTCAATCACAGGTTTGAAACCCCTCCATTCCTTTTTATGAAAATAAACATAGTCCAGTAAAGCGCGCCAAGGTGTGGCCATTAAAAAAACACCCTCTGAAGTCTGCTCGCGGAGAACACCCGCATAAAAACTCTCAGATGGCATATGCGCATAGCTAAACAAGCCCAAGGGCGTCGCCACCTCTTTGGACCTCTTAAAACAAGCACTTGTCACGGTATAGACGGCTTCCGGAATCCAGCCATGGTAAGAAAGCGCAGACTCAAAACTAATATACGAGGGCCCATAAATGTATTGTGCAATTTCATACAAGTTAAGGCCGTGACGCCTATATTTTTTTGCAAGCGCGTAGAGGCCACGCCGAAGATGAATGACTTCACCACTTTTAATGGCTCTCTTAATCAGACCATAGCGGCTGTGGGTTGTGCCTTTGATCAAACATCGAAGGGCTGTGTCTGTAAAAACATCCGCAGGCACTTTATTGATAACTTGTTCTACCACGATATTCATTTCCAACCCATACTCACAGTTTTACATGAAACTGTCATTAAGTGACAGCTTGATTCTAATATCGACCAGTTTGAATGGCTGTGTCAGTATTATAGCACAATACTGTCAAATATTGACAGTATCTAACAATAATTTGAATTGGCAGCCCAGTCGACTAAAGCCGGCAGATATTGATAAACCCGCAGGCGGCTGGACGGCATTGTTTCCGGGTAGAGCGTCAGAAATAAAACACGGAGCGGCCGCGTTTCAGCAGTCAATGGCAGAGATTCCATGCGAGGCCGGCTGGCGGCGGAATTCACTGATGACCATGCGCAAAATGTCATCCAGATCCATCCGCGGCTTGAAACCGACAAGTTTGCCGGCTTTAGTGATGTCGGGAACGCGGCGCTGCATGTCCTCAAATCCTTCTTCGTATGCCTGATCGTAAGGAATGTGAACAATTTTTGAAGAACTTTCCGTGAGATTGATGATTTTTTCAGCAAGTTGATTCATGGTGATCTCATGCCGGTTTCCAAGATTAAAAACGTTTCCGACGGCTTCGGGATTTTCCATAAGACGCGTCATTCCCCAAACCGCGTCCTTGACGTATAGGAAACAACGGCTTTGCTCCCCCGTGCCGTAAACCGTAATGTCCTGCCCTTTCAAAGCCTGCTCCACAAACCGCGGAATCACCATGCCGTAATGCCCGGTTTGACGCGGCCCGACCGTATTAAAAAGACGCACAATGACCGTGGGAACCTTCTTTTCCTTCCAGTAAACAAAGGCGAGAATTTCATCCACCGCTTTGGAAGTCGAGTAACTCCAGCGGGTTTTCAAAGGCGACCCCAAGATGCGGTCGTCGTCTTCCTTGAGCGCATCGCTGGTATTTTTTCCGTAAATTTCAGAAGTGGAAGTGATCAAGACTTTTTTATGATAGCGGTAGACGTTTTCGAGGACGATTTCACTGCCCCGGATGTTGGTCATCAACGAACGCAGGGGGTCTTTCACGATGAGCTGTACGCCGACTCCTGCGGCCAGATGAAAGACCCAATCGGTCCGTTCGACAAGCTTATCCACCAAAAACTCATTGAGCACGTCACCGACCACGATGTGGAACTTGGGGTTCGATTCAAGATGCCGGATATTTTCCAGACGCCCTGTCGAAAGGTTGTCCAGGACCGTCACTTCATGACCTTCTTCGAGCAGACCTTCGGCCAAGTGGCTACCGATAAATCCAGAACCGCCGGTAATCAGAACTTTCATTCAAGTTCCTCCAAGAAGATTGAAGGCGGATTATAGCACTAAAAAGGGCTGTTTATCATCAAAAACTACGGGCAAACGACAGCCTCTTTCAGGCCTGCTTCCGCATGACAAAAAGCATGCTCGAGCACAACCCGCCCGCCGAAGCGGCATCCAGCGTGGGCACAATGGGAAATTCCGAAGGGCCGTAGAGCAAAAGAGGCTGTTTTTTGACGACATTAAAACCATAGGTTTCAAAAAGATGCTGCCACTGGGACACGCGAAACAAATTCCAGCATTTCAGAAAGTTTTCCTGAACCCCATGCCCTCGGGGCAAAAACTTACTCCACCCGGCACCGGGAACTCGCCCCTGCTGCAGGCCACTCCCTCCGCCATGGCCGTCTTTTGAAAGCCGTAAAGAAGACGCCCCAGCAGAGTCCCTTTCAAAGAATCGATGCAACCGGTTCCGGTATTGCGCCGGCAGGGAGAGAAGCAGCCAAAGGCTGGTCGGCACCGAAAAAGCGTAGATACAATCCGGCTTTCCAATGCGGCGAATCTCTTGGAAAGACTCCGGCAAATTTTCAAGGTGTTCAATCACATGGTTAGAAAAAATAAGATCGAAGCGGCCGCTTAAAAAAGGTGTTTTCTCGATGCCGCAAAAAACGGCTTCCACATTGGCAATGCGCAGTAGTGATTCACGAGGTTCTGGTTCAAGCGCGCTGACCTGTCCTATTTTCTGCAGATAGGGAATCTGAAATCCGTCCCCTGCCCCAAATTCCAGGATGTGCCGGACTGCCCCATCCGATCCCGGTAAAAACGGCGCCAGCGCGAGCAGCACAAGACGCATTTCGCGCTCGCGCTTCTCACGGCGGTGCTCTAATTCACGGTTAGCGGCCTCTAAGTGACGCACGTCGGATTTTCTCCTATGTGCTGTACGTGTACAAACTCATATTCACACGGGCACGAGATCAAAACTGTATCGGCGCAGGTCTTCGGGACGCGGAGAATGAAGAAGAAAATCGACACGGGGCTGTGCCACGCGCCATGCCCGCGCCATTTTATCCGCCATGAAGCAGTAGTTGACGGTATTCATTCCAAAAAAATAAAGCGCCCCCGCCACAAGAAACCCCGTAAATAAAACTCGCATTGCTTTTGCATGAAACCGGCGAACTTCTCGCATAAGCTCTTCGCATAAAACCCCGACAAAGACTGAAAAACCGGCCATGGGCAAATAGAAATACCTCGGGGCCGGGAAGGTTTTCCACGTCACCACTTCACGAAGCATAAAAGGAGCCAGCGCAGCGCAAAACCAGGTTATGGAAAATAGAAAAAGCCGTCCATGCTCTTTTATGAATCTCTGCCGCGTTCGCGCCGCCATGTAAAGAATCGGCCCCAAAGCAAGCATGGGCATCCCATAACGCAGAGGGGCTGTTCTTCCGCTTAAAAGTTCGCGATGAGGGACCCATAAACTTAAAAGCGTCCAGAAAATCCCGGCGATTTTTTGAAGTCCCTGAAACTCATTCCGTGCATATCGATGAATGGCATCGCCATATCCCAGAATTTGCCACGTCACAAAGCTAATTGCGATACCCCCATAGATAAAGTACCCGCCCCAGTCAAGACTCCTCCGCTTATCTCCCCGG
>JAHFHB010000103.1 GCA_023247135.1 Candidatus Omnitrophota bacterium | reverse complement strand
GCCACCACCAGACCGGCCTTTTTTAACAGCGCGGCTGCTTCCGGCATGCGGGTCTGTCCGGCAAGATTGCAGACTCGCGAAGGATGCAGTGCGGTCAGCGGCGCGGCCAACACGCGCTCACGCTGGTCGCCCGCGAGCACGATCGTCAGGTCCTCCTGTGTTAAAAGTCCGCGGATCACTTCGGCAAAGCCTTCGAGTTTCCAGGTTTTGAGTTCGCTGGCTGCCACCGGCGCCATCACGACCAGCCGGTGCGCAGTTGGGATGCCGGCCGCCTCGAGTTTTTTTTCAAGCGACTGTTGATCGGCCGGCAGAAAAAAATCAAACGGACGCTCCAGCCCGCCGGGAATGCCCATCATCGCAAGAACTTCCAGATGGCGCGCTCGCATGGATTTGCTTTTGTAGCGCCGAATGAGCGGACTGGCCCGGCGGGCTCCGGCCAAAAACGGAATCGCGCTGTTACGCAGATCGACGGCAAGGTCATACGGCTCACGCCGTAGTTCGCGCACAAAACACAGCTTCTCAAACAAGCCGGCGCGTTTATCGTAAATCACGAGGCGTTGAATGTGCGGGCTTTTTTCCAGAATACTGCGGCCGCGCGGACTGACCACGGCCGTCACGCGCGCCTCCGGATAACGGCCGAGCAGTTTCGCCAAGACAGCGGTGTTTAAAATGACATCGCCCAGATTGGTCAGCGTCACAAACAAAATCGACCGGACGGGACGTTCGCCCTGCATCACCGGTTTCTTCCCGCATAACGGCTCAGGAGTTTGTGCCGCGCCCAGCCCCCAGCCGCGGCGCTCAATCACCGCCAAAACCTGAGCCGGCACGATATGCTCGAGCCAGTCGCCTTTCGGCAAAGGTCCATACCAGGGCACGCTGTAGCCTTGTGGAATGTATTGAATCACTTCGGTTTCACCCGGTCCGCGCGGTCCGGTCCGCAGAGCGTCCGTCGGCCCAAAAAGAGTCACCACACGCGCACCGGCGCCGGCCGCGATATGCATGGGCCCGGAATCTCCCGTCACAAGCACAGCGGCCCGCCTGAAAAGCGCGGCCAGTTCCTGCAGTGTGGTCTGGCCGATCAAACTGATCAGCCGGGCGTGACGCGTTTGGGTTTTCAGCGCCTGAAAAAGCGGTTCGTCTGCGGGCTGGCCCGTCACCACGATCGCAAGACCGTAACGTCTGTGCAATTCATCCGCAAGCGCCGCGAAATGCCCGGGCGGCCAGCGCTTGGGTTCCCAATTCGCCCCCAGATGAAAGCAGGCAAAGGTCCCGTCTTGAAGTTTTTGGCGCTGCAAAAAATCAATCACGCTCTGGCGGCTTCCCGGCGAATAATAAAAGCGATAAATACCGTGTTCGGGAACGTTCAGCCCGTCCTGGCGCAAAAGCGCAAGCATGGGGTCGGCATGATGCAAGGCTTCAAGCGGTTCGTGGTGCGCCCGCGTCAGAAAAAAGCGCCGCCCTTTTTGAAAACCGATGCGCTCGCGAACGCCGCCCAGCATGAGAAGAAATGCGCGGGTTTTGGAGCGGTGAAACAAGTAACCCCGGTCAAATTTTTCGCGGCGCAGCCACAAAATAACAGCGGCTTTTTTCCAGAGCCAGCGCTGCGGGCCGCGTTCGTCAAAAAGAACCAGCCGGTCCACCGCCGGATGCTCGCGCAAGACTTCCAGACAGCGTGCCGGAGCCATGCAAACGATTTCCGCTTCGGGAAATTGCGCGCGCAGCGCTTCAATGGCGGGCATTTGAAACAGAACGTCGCCGATCCAGTTTTTAAGAACGATGAGAATTTTCATGCGGGGCTCGCACTGCCGGCGGGTTCCTTCGGCTTGCCCTGGCTTTTGACGCCGGAGCGCAGTTGTTTGAGCACCGACTCATACGCTTCCTCGACCGTAATGCGGCGCAGGCAGGCCAGCTCTTCGGAATTCCGGCATTTTCCCTGATAGCACGGCTGGCATTCCAAACGGCGCACCAGCAAGGCTGCATCTGCCGCCGGCGGCAGGTGACGCTTGGGGTCGGTCGGCCCGAAAAAACACACGATTTTCTTTTTGAGCGCCGCGGCGATATGCAGCGGCGCCGAATCGCCCGTCACTACAAGATCGAGTTGTTTGATCACCGCAACGAGATCTTCGAGGCTGGTTTTTCCGCAGAGATTCGTCACCGCTCCAGAGCCGCCTAAAAAATTGCCGGTTCGCGCCGCCTCTTCCTCCGTTCCAAGCAGAACAATGCGGCAGTCCTGGCGTTCGATCAGCAGACGCGCCAGTGCTTCGAAATACTCAAGCGGCCAGCGCTTGGTGGCCCACGCGGGACTGGCTCCCGTCACCAGGCCGATCCATTTTTGCGGCGCTTGGCGGGGCCCTAGCAATTCCGCGGCTTTAGCTTCGGCAGATTCCGAAGGCACCAGTTCAAGCGCATCGTCAAACTCCGTCACACCCAGTTTGGAAATAATCCGGAACTGATGGCGCACAGGCGCCTCGACCGCGGCGTAACCGTGGTCGGGCCGGTTCAGCAAGAAGGCCAGCCGTCCGCGCGCAAAACCGTAGCGTTCACGCACCAGCGCAAGCGCGGCTAAAAGATGCGTCCACTTGGTGTTTTGCAGGTCGATCGAAACATCGTAGCCTTCGCGCCGCAAACGTTTGGCCAGCTTGAGCAGGTAGCCGGGCTGCTGCAGTTTTTTACGATCCACCGGCACGATTTCATCAAAGTACCCGCCGGAAGCCGCAAGACCGCTCAGGTTTTTGTCGACAAGCAGCGTCATCGCGGCATGCGGAAAGCGTTTTCGCAGCATGCGGAAACTCGGTGTCGCCAAAATCAAATCCCCGGCCGCGCCAAGTTTTATCACGAGTATTTTTTTTTCACGCAGGACCTCTTCATAAACACGCAGCGTCTCCGCCATCATCTGCTCGAGCGTAAACTGGCTGCAGACTTTCGCGTGGAGCTGGCGCACATAGCGCTGGGTTTGCGCGCGGTCGGTCAGAAGAAGATGCATCTCCTCAGCCATCGCCTGCACATCACCGGGCGTCACCAGCCTGCCGTTTTCGGCATGGTCGATCACGTCCATCACACCGCCAACGCGCGTGGCCAGCACGGCGGTGCCGACGGCACCCGCCTCGATCAGCACCCGGCCAAACGCTTCCGGAACCAGCGTCGACAGGACCAGCAGATCGGCCGAAGCCAAAAGTTCGGGAATATCGCGGCGCGTTCCGAGCAAACGCACGGTCGATTCCAGTCCTAACTGCCGGATCGTGTCTTTAATTTGCCCGGTGTATTTAGTTTTACCTTTGCCCTCCGCCCCCGCAATCAGCACCTCGATGGAACCCAGCCTGCGCTTCAACAGATGGACTGCTTTTAAAAATTCAAGATGCCCCTTGATGGGTGAAAGCCGTCCGACATTCAGGATTTTTAGCACGGTGCGTTTTTCATCGTAGCGGCCGGGCACAAAACGGAATTGCGCCAGGTCAAGCCCCCGGTGCACAAGCCGGATGCGTTCAGCCGGCACTTTGAAATCATCAATCATGTGGCGGCCGACCGTTCGGGAAATCACGATCACGCGCTTGCCCCACCCCATGATGCGGCTCAGGAAATGCGTGGCGTAATACCCATGGCAGGTCGTCACAAACGGAACGCCGGCTTTGCGGGCCGCCAGCCAGCCGATCCAGGCCGGCACGCGGCTGCGTGCATGCACCAGATCGATTTGTTCGCGCTCGATGATTTGCGCGATCACCGGCACCAGTTTCAGGGAAAAAAGCGATTTTTTATTGACCGGCAATTCGTAGTGTTTCACCCCGGCGCGTACAAGCTCCTGCACCAAAGCACCGCCGGAAGAGATCACCACCGTCTGGTGGCCGCGCGCGCCCAAAGCCCTGGCGAGATCCACCACGCCGCGTTCCACTCCCCCGACTTCCAGAGAAGGCAGTAATTGCAGTGTTTTCACAAAATCGCCTCGAGACGGTTCACCAGCGCCTCTTCCTGTGCGCCAACCAGGCTGGCCGCTTCCAGCCGGCCGGCGATTTTAAGTATGGATTCCAGTTCTTCAGGCGCAGCGGCCATCACGGCATTCTTCGCCTGCAGCAGCTCCAAAAACCGCCGGTGTTTCGACGGCAAAAGATGCGGCGCCAGCTGCAGCACGATGACTTTTTTTGAACTCCAGATTCCCTCTGAAATCATCGAAAGGCTGTCCTCCGTCACAAGAAGAGTATCCGCCAGCGCCATCATGCCTGCGGCCACTTCGGGCCGCGTATCTTCTGCTCCGATCACGAGGCGCTGGCAGCCCGTCAGATGCGGCTGGCGCTGTTTTAAAAAATGAGAAATATTTTCGGGTGTTCTGCGGGAAGTCGTCAGTACATAGTCTCCAAATACCGGCGCCAGTTTCCCCAGCACCGACACCAGTTTCTCAATGCCGTCCAGACTCATGCGGTAATGGCGTGTCGGCCCGCCTAAAAAGACAGCCAGCTTCACCCGCTCAGGATGTTTAATTTCCGCTTTCATTTTTTCTCCCGCACGCCGGAGTGTTTCAAAGTCAGGAATGGACGGCACCAGCAGCGTCCGCAGGCTTTCCCGCGGCACCGCGCCGCGGTCATGCGCCGGCACAAGCGCCAAATCATAGCGAAACAAATTGAAAGGAAATGCGGGTTTCATTAAAACAAGGCTTTTCGCGCGGTTCTCGCGCGCCAAACAAAGATTGAGCGGCGTCAAACTTGCGCCGGTTGAAATAATAAAATCCGCGCCCGCCTCACGCAGCGCACGCGCCGTTTCCGCATCAAAAAAAGGCGCCAGCCAGCCCAGCCGTCCCTGAATCCAGGGCATCAGAAAAAAAACCGCCGCCGGGAAAAGCCGCCGCCGCCACTCGCTCTGAAAGTTCACGCGGATGCGCTGCAGCGGATATTCCATGCCGGGCCGGCCGTACTGGTTTTTTATTTTTTGAAACGCCGCCGCCACGGCTTCGGACTGTTTGAAATGCCCCGGCTTGCCGTCGGAAAGAATCAAAATGCGTTTCGTCCAGCTGTACTTCCAGCGTTTGGTTCCCCACAGCCATTGCTCCGGCCGGCTGGCAATGCGTTCTTCCAGAATGCCGAGGTAGCGGGTCATGGCCGCTTCCAACCCGGCTTCATCTCCAAAATCCGACATCGGTTCTTCCACATGAATCGTGTGACGCCCGTCGGCTTCTGAAGTGATAAACGCGGGCAGAACGACCGCGCCCATGCGCCGCGCCAATTCAAAGGGCCCCGTGGGCACCGTCGTTTTGCGGCCCAGCAGCCGCAGAATACGGCCTTCCTGCTTGCCGGCGTCCTGATCGCCCAGCAGGCCGACCGGCTCGCCCCGCTTGAGTGCCCGCAGCATTTCGCGCATCCCCATACCGCGCGTGACCGCTACCGAACCCCGGCTTTTGCGCAGTTCCGAAAGCATCTGGTTCAGCCGCGCGTACTTTTGCCCGCGCTGCAGAACGTGAATCGGCCGCCCCTCCAGCGTTCCGATCACTTGGAGCAGTTCCCAGTTTCCATAATGCGCGGTCAAAAGCACCACCGGCTTTTTTTGCGCCATCAATTCATCAAAACGTTCTTTGTGGTGAATGGTGAGCCGGCGCGCCAGATCCGCGGGGGCCAGCAGCGGGAAAAACATCATCTCCACGCCGACTTGCCCCAGATGCGCAAAGTGGCGGCGGACGATATTCCAGCGAGCGCTTTCATCCAGACGGCTGCCGAAAGCGGCCTTAAGATCCGCATACGCCACGCGGCGGCGCCGGGTGAAATAGAAACTGCCGGCGCCCAGCAAACGGCCGATCCGGATCGCCAGCTCCAGCGGCAGGCGCGTGAAGCCGAAGACAAGCGCCCGCACGAGCCCGTAGGCAATGCGGTCGGTTATCTCATGCATGCTTTGGCAGAGGCCTCCAGCATTTTGTTGATTCTATCGTGCAGCAGGCCCTCGCCGGACACGATGCAAAGGCGCGTCGCCAAAATCAACGGGTCAAGAATTTCCGCAATTTTCTTCGGCGACCGGTAGAAATCCTTTTCGGTCGTGATGATATTTTCGACCGCGGCTGAGTCGCTGACGCGGCGCACTTCGCGCAGTTCCTGCTCGCTGTAGGCGTGATGATCGTTGAACTCGAAATTGCGCGTGGGTTTGATCTGGCAGTTTTGCAGCAAAAGCCGGAACGATTGGGGCGAGGCCACGCCGGAAATCGTCGTCACGCGGCTATTTTTCAATTTGATGATGGGAATCCTCATTTTCTTGTCCGAACGGTAAAAAAAGAGAGGCTCCAGAATCGTTTCCACCAGCGCGGCTTTGGGCGCAAGCTTGCGGACTTCCTCGCGCAAAGCCTGCAATTCCTGCGGTTTGACCAGATTGACGTGGGAAAGCACGACCACATCGGCGCGGTTCAACACCGCCAAAGGTTCACGCAAAATACCACAGGGCAGCAGTTTGCGGTTGCCGAAAGGCTGCAGCGAATTGATCACCACAATCTCAAGATCGCGCTGAACCGGCCAATGCTGAAAACCATCATCCATGATGGCACAGTCGGCAGGTTTGCTTTTCAGCGCCGTCATGGCGTTCTGGTAGCGGTCGCGGCCTTCGGCGATCAAAAGATCCGGCAGATGATGACGCAGTTGGTTGACTTCATCGGCGCCGTAGCCGCGAGTCAAAACGATCGGTTTGCGGCCTTTGTCACTGACCTTGCGCGAGAGCCACTCCACAAGCGGCGTCTTGCCCGTTCCGCCCCAAGTCAGGTTGCCGACACTGATGACCGGGATGGGTAATTTTTTAGGCTTCAAAATTTTCTTTTCATACAGGCTGCGGCCGGTACTGTTCACCGTTTTGTAAAGCGTGCTGCCGAGACAAAGCGCCGGACCCAGCGCCTTCGCAAGGCGGCCCTGCTCCTGTCCCTCTGCGATCAAGCGAAAATAG
>JAHFHB010000102.1 GCA_023247135.1 Candidatus Omnitrophota bacterium | reverse complement strand
TGAGATCAAAACGCTGCAAGCTCACCGCATCGGACTTGCCAAACGCCGTCTGAAGCAGCGCCAGGTCGCTGTCATCCACCTGCTGATCACCGCTGAAATCGTAGCGAAGTTTGGTCACTTCGTAGGCAGTGACGAGATTGCCTTTGGCGTCCTTGTCATAGGCATAGGCAGTCGTAAAGCCATTTTTATCCGTTTGCGCGATCGTTTCTCCCAACGCAGAAAGCTTGCGAACCGTCAAGGCCCGCACCCCGCCCGGCAGGATTTCATTTTCGCGAATCTCGCTCGTATTGCCGAAGCCATCCTTCACGTATTCCCACTCGATTTCCCGCCCGTTTTTATCGCGGCTGTAGACCTGTTCACCGGCCGCGTTGTAGCGGAAAAATTCCTCGGTATGAATGGCCTGCGCACCTTCGGTGAGAGAATCACTGATTTCCGTAGAGTCCAGAATACGTCCCGCCGCATCACGATGGGACTGAATCCGGGTTTCACGGCCGTTTTTATCGCGGCGATAAACGACGTTGCCGTACCGGTCTGTGCGTTCCGTCTCGGAGTATTGAACGGCATTGCCGAAACTGTCCGTGAAACGGATCGTGCGAACCGTTTCCTTTTCTCCGCGCAGAGTCCGGCGCGTCTGAATGTCAGTGACCACGCCGTTTTTATCTGTCAACCGCACGACATCGCCGGCGGCATTCAACTCACGGGTCTCGCGGGACCCGGCCCCCTGCAGATCGTGCGGGTAAAGTGTCTGTTCCGTAATACGCCCCGTATTGCCCAGCAAATCTTTTTCGTAGGAAAGATTTTTGACGAGACCATTTGCAAGCTCTTCATGCATGACGTCGCCCTCACGGTCCATTTGATCGAGCGTAACCCCACCGCCCGCATCCAGAGTCAAACTTTGATTCGCGACGCCAAATTCATCGCGCAAATAGGCCACTCTGCGGCGGTTGCCCGAGGGATCCACTTCTTCCGTCAACTGTCCGTCAGAATTGTAGCGCCGCACCGTCTTGGCAATTTTAAGCGCTGCGGTATCGGTGCTAAGCCCCTTGGCCGATAAAAAGGCCGCCACGGCCGCCAAACGGTCATTGTCGGCGCTCGTTCTCTCGGCGGCCGTCAATTCATCGTAGTCGCGCAACCCCGCTTTCAGAATTTTTTCACCCAGCTGGGTCCAGGCCGCGTCATTGGTCACGCTGAAATCATCCAGGTTGACCCGTGCATAGCCGGTCTGAGCATCCGGAGCGTAGAAATCCCACTGCGTCTGCGTCTTGGCTTCCACAATGTCTTTGGCGTAATCATCGACCGAGAACTCGCCATCGCCATTGACCGCGAGCACCACATCGCCCTGGCGGTTAAAAAGCTTGTAAACTTTTTCGCGCCGGAGCGTCGCGCCGGCCGGAAAACCGGACGCGTCAAAAAGAGCCTGAATGTCCGCATCTTCCCACCGGCCATTGCCGTCACGGTCCAGCCGGGCAAAAACGGCCGCGAAATCGCCCCGGACGTCAAGCGTCAAGGGCGTCAGCCAGCCAGCTTCTTCAACAAAATAACGAGTTTCAAAACTCACCTGCCCAAGCTGACTGGGATGCGTTTTGACATCCAGCAGAGTCAACCGCCCGTTTTTATCCAACTCGGCACGAGTTTCGCCTTTTTCGTCCAGCAGCCGGATCTTGCGGCTCTGATCCTGGCTGCTCGTTTCAATCACGGCCGTGTTGCGGCCCTGATCGTTTTTAACGTAGTCAAAAAAGCTGCTGCGTCCGTAAAAATCCGTGATCGCGACAATGTCCCCAAAGGGATTGTAGCGCTGAGTGGTCAGGCGGTTTGGAAACGCGCCGCTGGTTTCTTCCACGCGGTCAAGCCGGCCCGTCGCACTGTAAAAGTGGTTCTTGATCGTAAAGGCATCGGTGATCTTATCGATGCGGAGTTCACCGCCGGGAGAACTCTTGTAGGTCGTGGTGGAAAAAAGATTTCGGGACTGGCGTTCCAGCTTGCCGGTTGCGGGATTCAGTCCGTAATCGTAACGGTACTCCACCACCTGATCCAGTGTTCCGTCAAAGTGATAGACATAGGCCGACTCCGCCTGCAGATTGGCCATGCCGCCTGTTTGATAAGTCCATTTTTTCTCAATGCGCTCCGCAGAGCTGGCGCCGGAGTATTGAACCACGCTGACATCATCATCCGTCTTGTCGGCAGTTCCATGATCCCTGACCTGGATCACAAAATCCAGATCAGCCGCATCGGCCGCGCTCTCATCCTGGTCCAGATCCTCATAATTTACCGGAGGATAGTTCAAACCGGCATAGCTGTCGGAGGCGCCGTAAAAATAATAGTGCACGGTCGTTTCCCCCGCTTTGGTCTCGCGGATTGTGCCAAGGCGCTTGACCGGCTGGGCATCCCCCGGCCCCTGGATGCTGCGGTATTGATATTCTTTCTCAGTACCGTCTTCATCGCGGCTTCGCAGCACCCGCCCGGCTTCATCCCTTTCTTCAAAAGTACTGTAACGGAAAATCTCGGCACCCGTCTGCACATTCACAAACCGGTGAGTCGCATCCTGGCGTTTAAGCTTTCTCTCCTGGCCCGGAAAGTACTGGTAGGCGTAGTCGATCTCTTCGCGGGCGCTGTCGCCGCTTTGATACTCGGAAAGAAACACAAGATCTCCGGAGCGCTCGTACTTTTTAATGATGCGGGATTCTTCGGAATAACTGTCAACTCCGTTCAGGGTCGTTTTAGCAGATCGGATTTCCGTGGTCGTTCTGGTGCCAGCCGCAGGATCCGCCTCGTACGCATACTGCACGCGCTTGCCATCCGGATAATCAATGGACTGGATTTCTCCATTCACTGTGTAGCTGTAAAGCGTCGCACCGCCGGAGGAATCCACAAAGCGCGTAAGGTTGCCCCTGACATCATAAAAACTTTCCGTACTCACCGAGGTCGTCACATTTTGACCTTCCGCGTTTTTAGCCGTAACCGAGAGGATCTCTTTTTTGCGTTTGAGCGTGCCGGTCGCATATTTTTCAATTTCATAGGTTTTGACCAGCGCATTGGCGGGGTCCACGACTTTCACGATATCCCCCTCGTTGTTAAAAGTCGTGGTGACTCCTGCCGCGTCGGTTCTTTGGTTAAGAATTTCCGCGGCTCCAAAATTACGGTTTGTTCCAAAGCGCCTATAGGCCATCAAATCATCAAAAGAAACCCTGCCCTTTTCAACGCCGAACGCCAGAGAACCGGCCGCAGGAATTTCAATTGCAGCGGGAATGCTCCAGCTGCCATCCAGAACCGGGTTTCCATTGAGTATCAGATAAAAAGTGCGCGCGATCAAAACGACACCAAAGGTACTTTCCATCCCTAACGAAGGCGCCAGGGCTGCTTCTTTGAGAATCTGTTCTGCGCCGTTTTTATGCAGAACAATCTGAAATTTGTTGGCAAATAACCGCACACCCAAAAAGTCGCCGTTCGGCTGGAACGCGGGCAGCAGCAAGGCACTGGCGTCTGCCGTCTCCAGCGACAATTTACCCGTAAATTCATGCACATCACTATTGGCTGCAAAAATCGAGGCCAGCCAGCGTCCCGCGTTGGTTTGCCCGGTAAGGTCCACCGAAAGCTTGCCGCCGCTGACTGCATTTCCGGAATTCTCGATACTCCAGTCGCGCTCAAAATCTGTCTGATTTTGAAAGTCCTGCCGGTTTCTTTCAATGCCGCTTTCTGAATTCGAAACAACATGTCCTGAAAAATCACGTTCCTGTCCGCTATAGGTCACCTGATACCCAACGCCATTCTCGCGCGTTTGCTCCGCCTTCAGGGCCGTCCCGTCAAATCCACGCACATAATCAAACACGCCGCCAAACCCGTCTTCGTAATGCGTTAAGGAACCGCGCTCATCAAAAACCTGGCGCGTGAAGCGCGTGTTTGTGTTTCCCGTTTCAGAAGTCGTTTTGATTTGTTTTTGGATTTCAGCGGGCCGGCCAAGCGTATTTGTCACAATCGCGGTGGTTTCGCTTTCCTTGCCCTGGATTTCATTCAGAGTTTCATTGCCCAGGCTATCCCATTGCTGAATGTGAACAGTGGCGGGAAATTTTGTCCCGACGTCCGAAGCCGCATTGGCACGTAAAGACTCCCACTGTTTGAGCCATTCCAGAGTCAGATGCGTCAGGGACGAAGCGGCCCCAAGATTCTGCTTGGCGTAAGCCAAAAAGCCCTGCCCGTCTTCAAGTTCATAAATCGTCTGCTTGCGGACCCGGTCATGGTCATCGCGTTCAGTCACCGTCACCTGCCCGTCATCCGTGGCTGAAATCTCGTAGGCGAGGTCGCCGCGCTCGCTGAATTCCCTGGCCGTGGCAATATCAAGACTGCGGCCAAAGCGGTCAACCCCTGCTGTTGTTTCAGTGACACTGCGGGCGGAGCCATTGGCGTAGCTGAGCGTACTGTCACTCGTCTGAACCCGGTGCGTTCCTGTTCCCGTTTCCTGCCGGCTCAAAAGTTCACCGGCAGGCGCATACGCACTGACGGTCACAATCCCCTGCGCATCAGTGCTGCGAACCAGCCTGCCCGCCATATCGAATTCCTGGATGAAAGTTTGATCCGCTTCACCCGCAATCGCCAGCTTCCTGGTTTCGCGGGAAATTTCACCGCTGGCTGTGTGGTGCGCAATATCAAAATGGGTGATGAGGCCTTGACGGTCCTGAGTTTCGATCACCTCTTTAAGAAAATTGTACTGAGTCCGTTCGACAAGTTTTGGAGCCGCTGCATGCCGGACGTTGAGAGCGGCCAGATCGCTGACGCCGGGGTACTCATACGCGCGCACTTCCTTAATTGCGCCCCACGGCCAACGCGCGGTTTCGTGAATCAAGCCCATGCCCTGAGCATCGATAGAGGCTGTTTCATTTCCGAATGCGTCGAATTGCTGGACGGCCTGGACTTGATAATTCGCGTCAAAGGCATCCGTCCCCTGCGTTGTCTGCGTTTGACTGAGTAAAATACCGGAGGCTGCACGGGACTCGCTCAATGTCAGAGTATTTGCGTACGTTTTAGGCTGTCCCTGGGCATCGTGATAAAAAACACGCCGCACCGTCGTCTTTAATGTACCCAGCGGCCCATAGGTGTAAAGCGTTTCATCTCCGCTCACCGCAACCTCCCGGACAAGCTGGTCCAGCGCATTCCACTCTTCAACCGCACTCGTCTGAATCGCACGGTTATCTTCACTCGTCCACGAAGTCCGGGTCGTGCGTTTTCTCAGAGTCCCCTTGCTGTCGCGTTCAAGGTCATATTGGATGACTTTTTCATCCGGGGTTTCACGGCGTGTGACCTCGCCTAAAAGATCGTAGGCTGTTTTTTCTTTGAGCAGCGAAGGCGCGGCGGCATGCCGGGTTTTGAGATCCGCCAGAGAAGAAATTCCCTGGTAGTGATATGTTGTTTGTGACGCGATGCTGCCATCCACGCGGTATTCATACGCCACCGCTTCTGCCTGATGGTCTGCATGAACCGAGAATGTTGCATGCCCGTAACGGTCGTACTCCTCATTCTCGAGTGTCTGAATGTTATTTCCAAAACCATCCTGGTAAGATTCGGTTGTGCCGCGGCGGATAAGATTGCCGGCGGCGTCTCTGGAAACGCTGTAAACGGTGTTGCGGTCATACTGCCCGCTGGCGTCGGCAGGCCAATGCTCCACAGAACTTAAAAGCTGATCGAATACGTCGTAAGTAAAGCGGGTTTCATGGCCCCGCGCGTCGATTTGTTTAACAGGGTTGCCATGCAGATCAAAACGCTGTGTCTCGGTTCGTTGAACCGTTTGAGTTCCTTCCTGATAGCTTGTCTGCGCCACCTGCTGAGTCACGTTGCCCTTCGCATCCCGCGTCAGCTGAGTCTGCGTCTGCACCGCATTCTCTCCAAGAACAAGCGCTGGATCCCCCGCCTCGTTCCATTCCCGGCGCGAGATCAGCGTGGAGGGCGCAGTGTTGTGCAGCGTCCAAAGATCATCCAGGGAAGACGCCCCGAGGTAATGGTAAGCGGTTTGTTTTTTCGGCGAGTGGTTGTAACTGAAAAAATCCGTTTGATACACAAAGGCATTGCCGTCAGAATGAATTTCGGCCGTAAGATTTCCGAAGGCATCAAAATCCCGCAGAGTTCTGGCGTTGATGCCATTCCCGAAATCATCCGTGAAGGTGAGCGTTTCCACAGAGCGCCGGATGACTCCGAAGCGGTCTTTCGTATAATCCCAGGTCGTCACCCTGCCAAAGCCATCTTCAAAACGCGTGATATCTCCCTGGGCATCATACACAGATTTGGCCACGCGGCCCTGAACGTCCCGGGTTTCCGTGATCTTTCCGCGGCGATCGGAAATCATTTTTTGGACGGTGTGGTAAATCACCGGATTTCCCTGCACATCCACACCCTGGGGGATATCCAAATTCACGTTCAGCTCTTCACTGCCATCCGCGTTCGCTTGATAGGATCGCGTTTCCACCGCGCCCGTCCGATTTTTGAGTTCGATATTTCTTCCGCGCGCATCCCACTTGGCGGAAACGGTATAATCCAGTGCGCCTTCCTGCACATGGACCGTGACATCCCGGCCGGCGCCCGCATAAGCCAGAGCCGCTGTTTTTCCCGACGGCAGTTCCAGCGAAGTTCTGCGGCCGCTGGCATCCCAGGTTTCCTTACGCACTGCATTCACCGCGTTGCCAAAGCCATCCGTCGATTGGGTCGTTTGCGTGATGGAAAGATTGGCGCCGTTTTGAACGTAACCAAAACCGCTTATTTGGCCGCTGGGATCTTTTTGAGAAATGATTCTTCCGCTCGCGTCATAAACCCACTCCGTCTTTTCTCCGTTGCGATCCGTAAAGGAACTGAGGCGTCCGGCAGCATCAAAGGTTTTGCGAGTTTGATAGGTAATGCCTTTCAAATTGGCGTCTGCCATGCGG
>JAHFHB010000101.1 GCA_023247135.1 Candidatus Omnitrophota bacterium | reverse complement strand
CGCTTCTGCGCTGGGCCATGCAGCCGCTCGCCTTGGCCGGTGTAAAAACATTGGTATTTCACAAGCCGCACGAAGCCTTCGCGGTCACTTGCCAGGCGGCGGTGGGTTTTGCTGTGGCGTGGACGTTTCCTTTTTTCCTCGTTCAAACCTGGCTGTTTATTTCTCCCGGCCTATACACACGCGAGAAGCGCGTGGGGCTTGTGTTGTGTTTGGCGCTGCTCGTTTTATTTTTTGCCGGCGCTCTTTTCGCCTATCTGGCCGCGATTCCTTTCGGGCTGCAGTTTCTTCTTGCGTTTCAATCGAGCCGCTTGCAGCCGCTTCTGACCGTGGAGGAGTACTTTTCGTTTGTGGGGAGCATGCTGCTCATTTTCGGATTTCTTTTTGATTTTCCCGTGGTGATTTATGGACTTGTGCGGCTTGGATTTGTCAGTCTCGAAACGCTGACCGGTATGCGGCGGATTGTGGCCGTGGTCATTTTTGTCCTGGCGGCTGTTTTAACGCCTTCGCCTGACCCGATTAGCCAGATTTCTCTGGCGCTGCCGCTTCTGCTTCTTTTTGAGCTGGCCATTTTTGCTGCAAAACTGAGCTGCCCGAAGCCGGCGACTGCCCCCTGAATTCAAAATTTTGCGCATGGGGGCTTGATTGACACCCCTGATGATTCGTTGTATATTGAACGTCTGTCTTTGTGAGTAGGCTAACAATCCATAACTCGTTTATTTATAATAAGATATGAGTAAAATAGAAACGAATTTGCCTGCGGCAAAATGGCGTCTTTTACGGGGAGTCACCGTCTGGCTGACGGGCCTGCCAAGCTCGGGGAAATCGACGATTGCCCGCGAGCTTGAAAGGTATTTTGTGCGTCAATCCCTGCCTGTCGAGCTGTTGGATGGCGACGTGGTTCGGACGCACCTCAGCAAGGGGCTCGGATTCAGCCGCGAAGACCGGGATACCAACATTAAACGTATTGGATTTGTCAGCGCGCTGCTCACTAAGCACGGAGTGCTGACGTTGGTTTCGGCGGTTTCGCCCTACCGCGAGGCCCGCGAGGCCAACCGGCGGCTTATCGGCAGTTTTGTGGAGGTGTTTGTCAAAACGCCTGTGGAGATTTGTGAAAAGCGCGATGTGAAGGGGCTTTATAAAAAAGCGCGGGCCGGGGAAATTCCGCACTTTACGGGCGTGAGCGATCCCTACGAGGAGCCGGAGCGTCCGGATATTCTTTGTGAAACAGAAAAAGAATCAGTGGAAGCTTCAGCGGCCAAGATTATCGGCAAGCTCGAAGCGCTTGGCTATCTCAAAGCTGTACAGCCGTGACCCAAAAACAGTTCGACCTCGACAAGCTCAACGAACAGTTTGAGCGCATGCAGCCCGCGGAAATAATCCGCTGGGCGGTCGATCAGTTCTACCCAAAGCTGGCCATGACGTCGTCGTTCGGTCCCGAAAGCGGTGTATTGCTCCACTTGGTCAGCCGCGTTCGCCCGGATGTGCCCGTGCTTTTTTTGGAAACGGGCTATCATTTTCCGGAAACGCTGGAATATAAAAATGCGTTGATCAAACAGTTTGGGCTTACTCGCGTCAGAGATTTGCGGGCCGATCCGGCGCGCCGGCAAAAGCTTGTGACAGATCACGCGGGGGTGCCTTATGAAAAAAACCCCGACCTGTGCTGTCAGGTCAACAAAGTCGAACCCCTGGATGCGGCGTTGAATGATTATGATGCCTGGATGAGCGGCATTCGCCGTAATCAGACGGATTTTAGGAAAACCGTGCGGATTCTGGAGTATTATGAGGGCGACCGTTATAAAATCAGCCCGCTGGCGGTGTGGACTTCGCGCGAAACCTGGTGGTATTTGAAGGAACACCAGATCCCGCAGCACCCTCTTTACGAAAAAGGGTATTTGAGTATAGGATGCTGGCCATGCACGCGGCCGATTCAGGCCGGGGACGATGAGCGTTCCGGCCGCTGGGCGGGCCGCGCCAAGAAAGAATGCGGTATTCATACCTTTAAAGAAGTAAAGCGTCCTGAAGAAGCAGAAAAGCCGGCTGTGGCGCCGGACAATTCAGAGAATATCTGACAAGTTTGAACGTTCAACGAAAAAGACCGGGAGGATTTTATGAGCACGACGCAAACACCCAAAACCCGAACCAAGCCGCTTGTGGCGAACAACGTTTTAGATCTTATTTGTAATACGCCCCTGGTGCGTTTGAACAAGCTTACCGATCAGAGCATGGCGACGGTCTACGGCAAGCTTGAATCCATGAGCCCGGGCGGAAGTGTGAAGGACCGCATTTGTTTCAGCATGATCCAGGATGCGGAACAAAAAGGCCTTATTAAAAAAGACACCGTGATTGTAGAACCGACTTCCGGCAATACGGGAATCGGATTGGCGCTCGTGTGTGCGGTCAAAGGCTACAAACTTATTTTAACGATGCCTGAAACGATGAGCGTGGAGCGGCGGCACTTGCTTAAACGCTATGGCGCGGAACTGGTGCTGACGCCGGGTGCGGAAGGCATGAAGGGCGCCATCGCCAAGGCGCAAGAAATCGCCAAGCAGAACCCCAACAGTTTTATGCCGCAGCAGTTTGCCAATCCGGCCAATCCTAAAATTCATCGCGAAACTACGGCGGAGGAAATCTGGGAGGCGCTGGATGGGCGCGTGGATGCATTTGTGTCCGGCGTGGGAACAGGTGGAACGGTGACGGGCTGCGGGGAAGTGTTCAAGAAACGTAACCCGAAAGTAAAAATCGTGGCCGTAGAACCCAAGACTTCGCCGGTGCTCTCAGGCGGCGCTCCCGGCAAGCACAAGATTCAGGGCATCGGTGCCGGTTTCGTTCCTGAGGTGCTCAATCGCGGCGTGCTGGATCAGGTGATTCAGGTGGAAGATCAACCGGCCTGGAAAACCGCGCTTGAGCTTGCCGAAAAGGAAGGGATTTTGTGCGGAATTTCCACCGGCGCGAATGTCTGGGCGGCCCTGCAAGTGGCGCGCGACCTTGGGCCCGGGAAAAATGTGGTGACTGTGATCTGCGACACGGGCGAGCGGTACCTCAGCATGGATGAAGCGTTCAAAGTTTAGGAAGGGTCTAAGCATGTCATTTTTGAAAGGGCTGCGCTGCCGCGAATGCGCGCGCGAATATCCCAAAGAAGCCATTTATGTCTGCGAGTACTGCTTCGGCTCGCTGGAAGCGGCGTACGATTACGACGGCATTAAGCAAGTGCTGACGCGCGAAAAAATCGAAAAAGGCCCCAAAAGCCTTTGGCGCTACCGCGAACTTTTACCGATCGACGGCGAACCGACGGCAGGATTTTATTCGGGCTTTACCCCGCTTGTGAAAGCCGACCGGCTAGCGCGGGAGTGGGGCGTGCGTGAACTTTACATTAAGGACGATTCGGTTTGCCACCCGACCTGGTCTTTCAAAGACCGCGTGGTGGCCGTGGCGCTTTCGCGCGCACGCGAATTGGGCTTTGACACCGTGGCCTGCGCGTCGACCGGCAACCTGGCCAATTCCGTTTCGGCCAATGCGGCCTGGGCCGGATTCAAACGCTACATTTTTATTCCGGCGAATTTAGAACGCGCCAAAATTATCGGTTCACTGGTTTATGCGCCGAATCTTGTCGCGGTCAGCGGGAACTACGATGAAGTGAATCGTTTGTGTTCAGAAATCGCGTCGAAATATGCCTGGGGCTTTGTCAATATTAACCTGCGCGCATATTACGCCGAAGGTTCCAAGACGCTGGGTTTTGAAATCGCCGAACAGCTTGGCTGGCGTGCGCCGCGGCATGTAGTTGCGCCGGCGGCGAGCGGTTCGCTGATCACCAAAATCTGGAAAGCATTTCAGGAATTCGAAAAACTGGGCATTCTGAAAGAAAAATTGAACACCAGCATTCACTGTGCTCAGCCGGAAGGCTGTTCGCCGATTGCCGATGCGATTGTCAGCAAATCCGACACCATCCGGCCGGTGAAACCCGAAACCATCGCGAAATCTTTGGCGATCGGAAATCCGGCCGATGGCTACTATGCCAAGGATGTCGTCATGCAATCTGGCGGCTTTGCGGCCAAGGCGACGGACGATGAAATTCGCGAAGGCATCAAACTTTTGGCCTGCACCGAAGGTATTTTTACGGAGACGGCGGGCGGCGTGACAGTCGCGTGTGCCAAAAAACTGATCGAGCAGGGCCGCATTCCACGCGACGAATCGCTGGTGCTGGCGATCACGGGCAACGGCCTTAAGACTCAGGAAGCGATTCAGAATGCGGTCGGCGAGGCCGTGAGGATTGAACCCAACCTGTCTTCTTTTGAAGAGGCCGTGATGAAGCGGCCCGGCGTGAAGGTTTAAATTCAAATAAAGGAGCGCATCATGGCGGTGAAAGTCAGAATTCCTACCCCCTTGCAGAAACTGGCGGAAGGCAAAGGCGAAGTCAGCGTGCAGGCTTCAAGCATTCAGGATTTGCTCGACACGCTTGAAAAAAATTATCCGGGTATGAAGGAGCGTCTTTGCGATTCCACCGGCAAGGTGCGGCGCTTCGTGAATATTTATTTGAACGAGGAAGACATCCGGTTTTTGAGCAAAGAAGAAACCCCACTTAAAGACGGCGATGAAGTTTCGATTGTGCCCGCCATTGCCGGGGGCTGAACCGTGGCAGGAGACACCATGACCCCTTCCGTAAAAGACAGCACGCCGCTGACGGGCGCGGATATTCTGGCGCTCAAAGACCGCGTCATGCAGGGCGGCGAAATTACCTTTGCAGAAGCGCTGGCCTTGATCGAACTGCGCGACCCCCAGCTTGTGGACGTGCTTTTGGAAGCGGCGCGGGAAATGACCTTTCATTTTAATTCCGATACGCCGGGCTTGTGCTCATTGTTGAACGCGAAAAGCTATTTATGTGGCGAAGACTGCGGATTTTGCGCGCAGTCGGTGCGATTTGAAACGCGCGTGGACCGCTACCAGCTGATGCCGGTCGAAGAAGTCGTGAAAGCTGCCAAGGAATTCGAGCGCAAAGGCGCGCATAATTTTTGCGTGGTCACAAGCGGCGGGGAACTCAGCGATGAGGAATTCGAAAAAATCATCGAAATTTATCAGCGTCTGCAGAAAGAAACAAAACTGAATCTTGACGGATCGCTCGGATTTTTGAGCGCCGGGAAAGTTCAGCGATTAAAGGCAGCGGGCGTGCGCCGCTTTAACAGCAATCTGCAAAGCTCGCGCGAGTTTTATCCCAAAATCGTCACCACGCATTCCTACGACAAACGCCTGGAAACGCTGCGGCTTTTACAGGAAGGCGGTATGGAAATTTGTTCGGGCGGAATTCTTGCGATGGGCGAGACGGCCCAAGACCGTGTGAGCCTGGCGTTTGAGCTCAAGCCGTACCAGCCCCATTGTCTGCCGATGAACGTGCTCAATCCGCGGCCGGGCACGCCGCTTGAAAATGTGCCGCCGGCAGATCCGATGGACATGGTCAAAACGATTGCGGTGTACCGTTTTATTCACCCGCGCGCCAACATCAAGCTGGCCGGCGGCCGCGAAACGGCGCTCGGTGACGAGTATCAGGAAAAAGCGCTGCAGGGCGGAGCCAACGGACTGATTATCGGCGGTTATCTGACGACCGAAGGCAATCCGATTCAAAAAGATTTCGAAATGCTGAAACGCGCGGGTTTTCAGCCGAGCCGTCCCCGGGAAGCGGACGCAGTCCCTCAAAGCCAAGGTTCTCTTGGAGCAAAGTCTTAACGGAAAAAAGATTCTCAGCACGAGCGGCACAAGCCGGCTCGATGAAGCTTGTGTGCGCGACTCATGAAAAAGCGCGTGGTCGTGACTGGCATGGGAGTCGTCAGCCCGATTGGCATCGGGGTGGCCGCATTTTCTAAAAGTCTGGAAGGCGGCGTTTCCGGCGCAGGCCCCATCACTTCTTTCGATCCGGCGCAGCATCCGTTTAAACGCGCCTACGAAGTTAAAAATTTTGACGACCGGCGCTACGGCACGCATCAACTGGACCCTTTCATTCAATACGCGGTCTGGGCCGCGGCCGAGGCTTTTGAAAACGCCGGTTTTGATCCGTCCCGGGTTGACCCTTATCGCATCGCACTTTCCGTAAGCTCCAGCAAGGGCGGCGTTCACACGATCGACCGCTTCAAAGAACGTTTTCGCCTGCGGCCGAGTGCGATTTTGGGCGCGCGCATTTATGCCAATCTTGTGCCGAACTTCGGGGCGCAATGGATCGCGCGCCGCTGGAAAATTCAAGGGCCGGCCAAATGCTATGTGGCTGCTTGCGCGACGGGCACCGTGGCGATTGAACAAGGGGCGCACATGATCGCTGACGGCGCGGCGGATTATTGTCTGGCCGGAGCCAGCGATGCATCGATCGTGCCGCTGATGCTTGCCGGCTATCATCAAATGGGCGCCTTGGCCGCAGGGCCGATGCTTCCGTTTCACCGCGAGCGCAGCGGATTTTTAGTCGGCGAAGGGGCGGGCATTTTGTTTTTAGAATCTTTAGAAAGCGCGCAGGCGCGCGGAGTCAAAATTTACGGTGAAGTGCTGGGCGCCGCCTGCGGTTCGGACGGCACCCACGCGCTGCATTTTAATCCGGCGGAAAATGCGTTGAGCCGCACCGTGAAAAATCTTTTGACGAAAATCGGCCGTAATCCGCGCGACATCAGCTACGTGAACTTGCACGGAACGGCGACACAAGCCGGGGATTTGTACGAAACCGGGCAGATGCGCAAAGTTTTTTGCCGAGATACGGAGCGCGTGCCGATGAGTTCGACCAAATCGTTGACCGGGCACATGCTGGGCGCTTCCGGCGCGGTGGAGGCCATTGCGTGCCTGCTGGCGCTCGATCGGCAGTTTCTGCCGCCGACGGCCGGTTTGGATAAGCCGGATCCCGAGTGCGGCGGCCTTGATCTTGTCGCGCTGAAATCCCGCCACGCCAAAG